>NZ_JBHUAF010000018.1:0-48111 GCF_042789895.1 Kitasatospora sp. NPDC056783 | reverse complement strand
CTGGTTCGGCCGCCGCGGCATCGCGCCCGCCGCCACGCCCGCCGCCGCGCCCGCCCGCCGCGGCGGCCGCTCGATCCTGCGCGTGCTCGGGCCGCACTTCGTCATCGCCCCGCCCGAGGTGACCGACGACGAGCTGTCCGCGGCCATCGGCACCCTGCGGCCCGTCCCGAACGCCCTGGTCGTGGTGGCGGCGACGACGGACGCGGCCCCCGTACTGCGCGAGCAGATGGCCGAGCTCGGGATGATCGCCCGCGCCCGCGGCGCGTCCAGCCTGATCCTGGCCGCCTCCGGACTGGCCGCCGTCGGCCCCGGCGGCCGGCGGCCTGCCGAGGTCGTGGCCGACAAGGCGGGCATCACGGTCGTCGCCCCGGACGGCATGGTCGCCGTCCAGCCCGACGGCACGCTCAAGGTCACCGCCCCGAACGGCTCCGCCGAGCCCGCCACCTGGTGGAGCTGTCCGCCGGGGGGCCGGGCCCGCCGGCTGCGCGAGACGGTCGACGCCGCGGCCCCGGTCGACGCCGGATCCGCGCTCCCCGCTCCCGGCCCGCTCCCCGCACCCGGCGCCCGGCCCGGACCGGGCTCCGGACGGGCTGTCGCCCCCGTCGGAACGGGCACGCCACCCACCTCGGTGTCGATCCACCGGCTGGCCACCGGCTTCTGGCTCAACCACGTCACGGCCCGGCCCGAGGGACCGATGCCCTTCCTGCAACAGCTCGCGACGCCCCCCGGCACGACCCCGCTGCTGATCGGCACGCCCGCCCGGCCCGTGCTGGACCCGCAGGAGTTCACCGAAGCCGCGCTGTCCCTGCCGGTCGGCTCCGAGCAACTCGTGGTCAGCGCGCCCTGGGCCGACCCGGGCTCGGCCGCCCTGCTGTCCGGCAGCCTCGCCGAACGGCTGGGGCGCCCGGTCCACACCGCGGTCGGACTGCCGGTCGCGGGCGGCAACGGCTACACCACCGCCGTGCTCGACCACCGGGGCGCCGCCTCCTGGGAGCCGTACCTGCTCCGCCTCAGCTCCTCCGGCCGGCACGAGACCGTCAGCTCGGCGTGGCGCAAGGGCGCCGCCGGCTGGGAGACGGTGGGGCCGGGGCTGTTCCGGGCCTTCCCGTTCTGGTGCCTGGAGGCCGTGCCGGCCGGGCTCTGGCTCCGCCCCGAGCCGCCGTACGCGTGGGCCCCGCGCTACCTGCGCCCGGCCCCGGCCCGCCCGACGATCGTCGTCGGCGAGCAGGCCAGGCTGATCCCGCACCACGTCTGGGAGGAACTCGGAGCCATCCTCGACGAGTTGCCGGCCCCCGGCGCCCGGGGGTACGGGCTGCTGCTGCACGGGCTCGTCGACGCCGCGTCGGCGAGCAGCGCCCGGTTCTTCGCCCGGATGCACGGCCTGGTGTGGCTCGACCCGCCGGCCCGGCCCGCCACCGGGGATCCGGCCGAACTGCTCGGATCCGGCGACGCGGCCCACCCCGCCCACGCCGCCCACGCCGCCCACGCCGCCCACGCGCTGGACGGTGCCTGGGCGGGGGCCGTCCGGGCACCGGTCGCCGAACGGTTCGCCCTGGCCGCACCGCCGCCGCAGCCGGCGCCCGCCGGTGCGGCGCCCGGGTTCACCGCCGAGACCGCCACCCAGACCGCCGCCCCCACCGAGCCGACGGTCGGGGTGCCGACCGCGCCCGTGGGCCTGGCCACCAGCGGTGGCGTGCCCGAACCTGCCCCCACGGCCGACGGGTTCGCGACCGGTACGCCCGGTACGCCCCGAGAGCCGGTTTCGGCAGGGCTCACCGCCGAACCGCCCGCCCGCCGCACCGCCGGCGCCGTCAGTACCGTCAGTGCCGTCAGCGCCGCCAGTGCCGTCAGTTCCGTCAGTGCCGAAGAACACCAACCAGGCACCACAGAGCGGGAGTTCACCGTCGAGGCGCCGGCGCAGACCGTGGCGGACACGGCCCAGGCGGCCTCGGAACCCGAACCCACGCCCGAGCCCGTACCCGTACCTGCACCCGAGCCCGAGCCGGACCCCGTGCCCGTCGCCCCCACCCCCGCCGCCCGGTACTTCACCCCTGCGGACATCCTTCCGCTGACCCCGATCAGCACCGCGGAGGACCGGGACGCCTTCCGGCTGCTGCTCGGCGAGCACTACCACCGCTGCGCCGGGCGGGTGGAACCGGCCGTCACCCGGCTGCCGGGCCTGCGGTCGACCGGCCAGGACGACTTCAAGGCCGACCTGGTCGCCGTACTGCTCCACCACGAGGACTCCGGCGTCCCCGCCGGCCGGACCGCCCTCCTCACCGAGGCCCGCAGCGGCGCCGCGGGTCCGCTGCGCCCGTACCTCGCCTGTCTGAGCTCGGGCCTGCGTCGGCTGCCGAGCCATCACGGTGCGGTCCTGCTGGGTGCCGACCTCGCCCCGGAGGCGCTGGAGGCCTTCCCGGTCGGCCTGGCGCTCCTCGAACCGGGGCCGATCGCCGGCCTGGCCTCGCCCGCGGCCGATCTGAGCACCCGGGTCGAGTTCGTCGTCTGGTCGACCACCGGCCGGCGGACCGCCGCCTTCGGGGGCGACCGGGAGGTTCCCCAGGTCGCCTTCCCGCCGGGGACCGGCTTCGTGGTGGTCGACGTCGACCCCGGGGACGGCCTGGCCCGCCCCGCCCGGGTGCTGCTGCGCGAAACCGCCGGCCCGGCGGCGGGCCCGGACCCCGAGCGGGACCACAGCTCGCGGAACAGGCTGCGCGCCTGGCTGGAGCGCCGGGACAAGGTGGCACCGACCGACCGCCGGGCCGTCACCCGCCCGGAGCGCTTCCACCTCACCCCGGGGACGCTCCTCCCGGAACCGGCCTCCGCCACGGCCCCCGACCCCGACCCGACCGCCGAGGTCTGACCGGGCCGCACCACGCCCGAACGGACCGGCGGCGGTTCACCGGTGTCCGGAATCCACCGGACACCGGCCGCCCCTCCCGTCCACCGAATCCGGAGTACGCATGCCGCCCGCACACGCCCGGCCGTCGCGGCCCAGGGCCCTGTACGTCGCCATGGCCGCGGTGCTGATCGCCGCCGTCACCGCCACGGTCGCCAACGCCCGTCCGCACCGCACCACCCAGCCCCCCAAGCCCGGGGCCACCGCCTCCGCCTCCAGCGGGGGCGGCCTCAACGACCCCCGCATGAAGGAGATCGCCCAGCAACTCGTCTCCAGCGCGGAGAACTCCTCGCTCGTCTGGAAGGCCCAGTTCGCCTACATCGAGGACATCAAGGACGGGCGCGGCTACACGGCCGGCATCGTCGGCTTCTGCTCGGGAACCGGCGACATGCTCGACCTCGTCGAGCGCTACCAGAAACTCAAGCCCGGCAACCCGCTCAGCAAGTACCTTCCGGCGCTGCGCAAGGTGAACGGCTCCTCCTCGCATTCCGGCCTCGACCCGGACTTCGTCGGAGAGTGGAAGAAGGCGGCCCAGGACCCGGCCTTCCAGCAGGCCCAGACCGACGAGAGGGACCGGGTCTACTTCGGCCCGTCCGTCATGCAGGCCCAGACCGACGGGTTGCGCGCCCTCGGCCAGTTCGCCTACTACGACGCCATCGTCATGCACGGCCCCGGCAACGAGCCGGTCAGTTTCGGCGGCATCCGGGCCGCCGCCATGAAGAAGGCCAGGACCCCCGCCCAGGGCGGCGACGAGAAGACCTATCTGGCCGCCTTCCTCGATGCCCGCCGGGCCGCGATGAAGACCGAGGCCGCCCACGAGGAGACCGACCGGGTGGACACCGAACAACTGGTGTTCCTGAAGGCCGGCAACCTCGACCTCAGGCCCCCGCTGGCGTGGAAGGTCTACGGCGAGTCGTTCAAGATAGACGGCTGACGGACGGCAGGTACGACCGAGGGGCGACCGCGCACGCGGCCGCCCCTCCTCGCCGGCTCCCGCCTCACCAGCCGGTGGCGGCCCGCCGCGCTCGCCGCCGCCCTCCCCGTCCTGCGTGCTCGCCGTCCTGCGTGCTCGGCGACCTGGCGGCCGAGTTCACCGCGCTCGCCGCCGCGCCGAGGAACGCGACCAGCACGCCCGTGCGTGCGGAGCCGCGTGGCGACGGCCGGATTCCCCCGGTCACGGACGCCGAGCATGACCTCCCGCGCCCCGGTCTCTTCCCTCGATCGGGGGAGGCGCGCATGGGCGCCGTGTTCCAGGATCGGTCAGGTCCGGAGCGACCGGGCCGATCACGGAAGGACAGCGGATGCACGCCCCTGGAACGATGGCCGCCCGGCCCGCACTGGCACGCAACACCCCGGCGACGGCGGCCGTGGTGCTGGGCACACTCGGCCTGTTCGCCTCGTTCGCGGTCATCGGCGCCCTGTTCGGCGCCGTCGGCCTGGTCACGGGCACCATCGCCCTGCGGGCGTCCGGACGCACCGGCACCGGCCGGGGCCGCGCGCTCGTCGGTCTGCTGCTCTCGCTCGCCGCGATCGCGGTGTCCGTCCTGGCCGCCGCCTTCATCGCCTGGTACGCGAACCACACCCAGGAGTGCTACCGCCCCGACAACCTCCACCAGTACGTCGAGTGCGTCCGCCACAACCTCTCCGGACACTGACCGCGCCGGGAACCCCGGCAAGCACAAAGCACACACACCACCAGAGATGACATTCCATGAACTCACGTACGCCGCTTCGGTTCCACGTCCCGCGTCGCAGGACGACCCGCACCGCCGTCGCCGTGGCCATCGGGGCCCTCGCCCTCGGCACGCTCGCCCCGTCCGCCGGCGCCGCCCCGGGGGCCGCCCGGCCGGACACCATGCAGCAGCGCCTGAACGCGATGGTGAGCCCCGCTCACGCGCCCGGCGCCCTGGCCGCCGTCCGTGACCAGGCCGGCCACACCCGTACCTACGCCGCGGGCGTCGGGAACCTGGCCACCGGCGCGAAGACGCCCCGGGACGGCGAGGTGCGGATCGGCAGCGTCACCAAGACGTTCACCGCGGTCGTCGTGCTCCAACTGGCCGGCGAGGGCAGGATCCGCCTCGACGACCCGGTCGACACCTACCTGCCCGGCCTCCTGCGCGGTCGAGGAGTCGACGGGCGCCACATCACGGTGCGCCAGCTCCTGCAGCACACCAGCGGACTTCCCGACTACGAGGAGGACGTCACCGACGACATCCTCCAGCGCCACTACCTCTCTCCCCGTGGCACCCTGGACATCGCGCTGCGACGCGTTGCCGTCTTCGCCCCGGGAACGAGCTGGGAGTACAGCAACACGAACTACCTGGTGGCCGGGATGATCGCGGAAAAGGTCACCGGACGGCCCCTTGCCGAGGAGGTCGACAAGCGCGTCATCAAGAGGATCGGGCTGCGCCACACCTACCTCCCCGCCCCCGCCGAGACCACCGTTCGAGGGCCCCACCCCCACGGCTACCACAAGGACGGCCCGGACGGATCACTGCGTGATGTCACCGAGATCGACCCCTCCGCGGCCTGGGCCGCGGGCGCGATGGTCTCCACCGGCTCCGACCTCACCCGGTTCTTCTCCGAGCTCATGAAGGAAGGGCACCTCCTCAGCGGCCCCGAGCTCGAGCAGATGCGCACCACCGTCCCCACGGGCGCGCCCGGCTACGACTACGGACTGGGGATCATGAGGACACAGCTGTCGTGCCACAAGACCGTCTGGTGGCACAACGGCAGCATCCCCGGCTACGGAACCTGGAGCGCCGCCACCGCCGACGGACGCGCCGCCAGCGTCACGGTGACCGTCGACCCGACCGGCCTCGCGGACCTGCAACCAGCCGAGGACGCCGTCGACGCGGCCCTGTGCGGCTGACGATCGCACCTCCCTGATGGAGGGTGCGGATACCGTCGTGGCCGGGCCGGGCGCAGCGGGACGACGCGGCAGCGGGTGACGGCGGCGGCGTGGTGGCGGTGCCGAGAGGCGGATGGCACCAGGCGGATGGCACCAGGCGGACCGTGACCTCTGCGGCCTCGGGGTGGGAGGGTCCCGCTGGTCCGGCAGGGGCCGCACATCTGGCGGCAGCATCATCGAGACCGGCACCGGTTCCCACCGCCTCGCGCGGACCAGGGCCCAAGCCGAACGCGCCGGCAGCTGATCACCAGACGGTGGGACTACCGCACCGGTCCGCACTCATCGATGAACACTGTCGGCGCCGACAGGAACAAGTCGGCGTCGGCAGGGCCATAGGCGACGTTGAACGTGTCCAGCCAGTACGACCAGTCCCGCACCCCCGCCGCGCTGCTGAAGCGGTGGTTCAGCTGCCACCGGACCCACTGACCTGGGAAGAGACGCACCGCCGGAGGCCTGCGCGGTCGAGGTGGCAAGCCGAACAAGGGGTCCACCCGGGGGAGCACGCGCAGACGACCATCGGCCTCGCGCAGGCCGACGTCGACACCGCCGAGCTCCTCCCGGCTCTCACGCGGCGCGAAGCCATCCCGTTCGCACATCCGGACCACGTGCGCGGACGAAGCCCAGGCCTGCGGCACGGTGAAACCGACCGGGGCCGCATTCCTGCGAGCAGCGGCCTCCCCGCCCCGGGACTGTTTCGTCCAGGACGTTCTGATCCACTGAACCGTGATCTCCAAAGCACCTACCTCCGCGCCGAAGGATACGGAGACCGAGGAGTGGACGTCATCCCTCCTCGACGCGGCGGCAGCTGCTGCTACTTCTCACCGACAGGCCGAGGTCCTCCGCCGGCGCCCCAGGCCGGAATCGGTGCGCGACAACGCCCTCCACTCCTGCCGACGTCCGGCCGCTGCGGCCGGACGCGGAGATCGCCCGGGCGGGGCAGGCGTTGTGGGACCGCCGCAAGGTGGTCGTCGATCCTCCTCTGCGCCACGGGATCTTGCTCGGGCCCGGCTTGTCGCCACCACGGTCGCTCGAAGGTGACGGGCGGAAAGTGTGATTTCCGTCTCGTGTCCGCATCGGCTTCGCTATGCTCCACACCTCATCGTCCAGGAGTGGACAGGAGGGTCCCTTGGTGGCCCAAGTAACAATCAACGAAGGTGTGTTGTGGGTGGGCGGCGAGGCCTATCCGCTGCGCAACATCTCCCATGTCGGCCAGCGGCGGCTGACCGTCGACAAGGGTGCCGCGTGGAAGAAGTTCATCTTCCAGAGCATCGGCTGGTTCATCCTGGGCGGCATCTTCGCCTCTTTCGCCGGCACCGTGGGAACGCTCGTCTTCCTCGCCGTCGAGGCGCTTCTGGTCTGGAGGCTGGTCTCGGCCCTGCAGAAGCCCCCGGTGTACGGCCTGGTCCTCAACACCTCCGGCACCCAGCGCGAGGCCGTCTGGTCCACGCGGCAGGAGGAGATCCAGCAGTTGGTCTACGAGATCACCAAGGCGATCGGCAATCCCGACGTCGCGCAGACGGTCATCAACGTGGCCCACGCGGTGCAGGGGGACGTCATCCACCAGTACGGCGACGGCAGCATCGGCAAGGCCCAGCACAGCGGCAGCGGGAACATCGGAGGATCATGAGCGGCGACCACATCCAGCAGTACGGCTCGGGCAGCATCGGCAAGGCCGAGCACACCGGTTCCGGTGACATCGTGGCCGGCGGCAAGACCGTCGGCGCGACCGAGGGAGGTCCTGCGCTGGAGGCCCTCCTGCGGGAGATCGAGAGGCTGCGCCCGCACCTGGACGAGAACGACCGGGCGGAGTTGGACACGGCGGCCGGCTCGATCGCCGGGGAGACGTCCGCGGAGCGCCGGCGTGGCCTGGTGCAGCGCATCTCCGGAATCGCGGCGCTGGTCGGCGAGGTGGGCGTGCCGGTGCTCGCGGCCGCGAAGGCGCTGCTGGCGGGCTGAGGCGGCCGATCGGCGGCTGCGCGAGTCGAGGCGATGGGCGTGTCCCGGGTGTGCCCGGGGCACGCCCTGGCCGTGCTCGGGGCAGGTACGGGCGTCATGGGCGAGGCGACCGGGTGAGCACCGCACGCCTCGGCGGGCGGGGCGGCACAGCGGGGACGGCGGCACAGCGGGGACCGCGACGGCCAGGACCGCGAGCGGGGACGGGCGGCGGTCGACCACCGGGAGCGCCCCGTTCGGCGGGCCCGCGCGGGAGTGGGTCCAGCCCCACCCCACCGTACGGACAGACCCATGTCGGGCCCGCCGCGCGATCCGTAACGTCGGTGACACGACGACACGGAGGAGCAAGGACCATGGCGAACACCGACCGCCTCACCGACACGGCCGGGCAGCTCGACGGCGCCCGCACCCGCGGCACACTCGACACCGTCAGGACCTGCGTCACGCTGTTCGGCGCGATCGGCGCGATCGTTCTCGGCACCGTCGCGGTGATGGCGTTCACCGGCCACCAGGCGACGTCCTTCATGTGGATCCGGGGCGCGATCCTGTTCCTGGCCACCTTCCTGCTCCACCGGTACGCCGACCGCGCCGCGCGGGGCGACCACCGCGGCTTCGAGCGGCTGCGCACCCTGTCCACCGTCATGCCGATCGCGATCATCGCCGTGGACCTGGTCCCCGGCCTCTGCCCTCCCTGGTACGCGGTGGTCCAGGGCCTGTCCGCGCTCGCCCTCGCCGCGGTCGCCTTCCTCACCCGCGGTGCCGCGCTGAGCGCCGCCTTCCCCGCCCCCGCCGAGAAGAGGTGACCGGGCCCCGGCTGGCACAATCGATCACCGCTGCGAAAGGAAACGACCGATGAGCGGAGCGTCGAGGGGCAACCCCATGGGGTGGGCCGGGCAGATCGGGCGCGGGCTGTACCGGTGCGTCGTGCTGACCGGGCTGACCTGTGTGATGGCCGTGGCCGCCGTGCCCGTGGGCTGGGCCGGCTCCGCCCTGGCCTACTCCTGGTCGGACGAGATGGCGGCCCCGTCGGCCGTCCGCGCGCTGGCGGTGGCCGGGGAGACGCTCCTGGTGGTGCTCTGGGTGGCCGTGGCCGTGTGGACGGTACACCCGCTGACCAGCCGGGCGCTCGCCCGCACCGCCCGCCGGTGCGCGGCGAACTGGCTGGGCCTGGACATCGAGGTGACGTACCGTACCGTCCCGCCGGTGACCCGGATGGCCACCGGCTTCTGGTGGGACGGCCACGAGTACCACAAGTCCGAGCGGGAGGCCCGCCGCCGGGCCAGGGTGCACGCCCGGTTCCACGACCCGCAGCTGCACGGGGACGGCCTGTGGGCGCTGGCGGCCACGGTCACCGTGCTGCCGGTCGCCGCGCTGCCGCTGCTGGCGCTCGGCTACGGCGGCTACATGGCGGTGACGCCCGGCCTGACCGGTTACGGCGTCGCCGTGATGGCGGCCGGTCTGGCCGGCGCCCCCTACGCGTGGCGGATCCTCGGCCCGGTCGGACGCCGGTTCCTCGGCCCGGTGCCCAGCACCCGCCTCGGCCGGCGGGTGCGGGAACTGGAGACCATCCGGGCCGATCTGACGCAGACCCAGGCCGCCGAGCTGGAACGGATCGAGCGGGGCCTGCACGACGGCGCGCAGGCCCGGCTGGTGGCGATGGGCATGTCGATGGGCGCCGCCGAGCAGCTCGTCGACACCAACCCGCAGGCCGCGAAGGCCATCCTCGCCGAGGCCCGCGCCACCTCCGTCACCGCGCTCGCCGAACTGCGCTCGCTGGTGCGCGGCATCAACCCGCCGGTACTGACCGAACGCGGCCTGGTTGATGCCCTGCGGGCACTGGCCCTGGACTCCTCGGTGAAGGTCGCCGTGCGCAGCCAGGTGCCCGCCCGGCCCGAGCGCCCGGTCGAGTCGGCGGTCTACTTCTCCGTCGCCGAACTGCTGGCGAACGCCGCCAAGCACGCGCACGCCGAACGCGTCACCGTCGAACTCCGGTACGAGGCGCGGATGCTCACTGCTACCGTGAGCGACGACGGAATCGGCGGAGCCGCCGCCTCCACGGGGTCCGGCCTGACCGGCGTCGAGCGCCGCATGGCGGCCTTCGGCGGGCGCCTGGAGATAGACAGCCCCACCGGGGGACCCACTCGTATCACCGTGGCGGTGCCGTGCGAATTGTCGTAGCCGAAGACCTCTTCCTGCTCCGGGACGGGCTGGTGCGCCTCGTCGAGGCGTACGGGCACACCGTCGTCGCGGCCGTCGGTTCCGGCCCGGACACCCTGGAGGCCCTGCTCGGCCACCGGCCGGACGTGGCGATCGTCGACGTCCGGCTGCCGCCGACCTTCTCCGACGAAGGACTCCAGGCCGCCCTGGCCGCGCGCCGGGCCGTCCCCGGCCTGCCGGTGCTGATCCTCTCCCAGCACGTCGAGCAGCTGTACGCCCGGGACCTGCTCGCGGACGGGCACGGCGGCATCGGCTACCAGCTCAAGGACCGGGTGCTGGACGCCGGGCAGTTCATGGACGCCGTCCAGCGGGTCGCCGACGGCGGCACCGCGCTCGACCCGACGGTCGTCGCGAAGCTGCTGGGCCGGCCGACACGGGCCGACCCGCTGGCCACCCTCACCGAACGGGAACGCTCGGTGCTGGCACTGATGGCCGAGGGCCTGTCCAACACGGCGATCGCGGCCAGGCTGTTCCTCTCCGAGGGCTCGATCAGCAAGTACACCACCACGATCTTCGCCAAGCTCGGCCTGACCGACGACGACGACACCAACCGGCGGGTGCGGGCCGTCCTCGCCTATCTGGGGGCCGACAGCCAGGACGAGCAGTGACGTGACCACCCACCCCCGCGGGGCCGGCGCCGCATGAGCGGGCGAGCCGTCAGGGGGTGCGCACCAGGGTCTCGACCGCGGTCGCCGCGGCCCGCTCGATGAGGGAGATGCCGCTCTCCCGGGTGGGCTGGCCGTCGGTGAGGACGACGACGAGCAGCGTGTGTCCCGCGCGTTCGACGACGCCCATGCTGTTGACGACCCACAGCTGAGGCGTCCCGCCCGGGAGCCAGCCGTTCTTGAGTACGGGCCGGTCGCCGGGCGTTCCCGCCGCGCCGACGCCCCAGTTCTGTCCGTCGGTGACGGCGCCCATGAGGGTCCGCAGGTACGACCGGGAGGTGGCGTCCAAGGGGGAGTCCTGCGTGAACACGGCCCTGAGGAGGGAGATCTGGTCCCGGGCCGTGGTCCGGGTCAGGCCCCAGGGCCCCCCTTGGCCGGCGTGCGCCGGGGTGAGTCCGAGCCGGGCGTTGGCCGCGTCCAGACCTTGACGTCTGCCTATGTCGGCCCAGAGTTGCTGCGCCGCGTCGTTGTCGCTGAAGCGGATCATGTCGGAGGCCAGCTGTCGCTGAGCGGGGCCGAGCCGGCCCCCGCGGTCCTGGGTCCGCAGCAGCAGGGCGGCCAGGATGTCGACCTTGATGATGCTCGCGGAGGTGAACGTCTCGGTGGACGAGCCGTAGGCGGCCGACCGGCCGGAGGTGAGGTCCTCGACGGCGAGCGCGTACCGGCCGTGGTGTGCCCCGAGCCCGTCGAGCGCGAGGCGCACGGCCTGCTCCGGCGTTGTCGCACCCTCGGTGGCGAGTCCTCGCCCGGGCGGCGCGCCCGGCACCGACGGGGCCGACGGGGGCGACGGGGGCGGGGTCGAGGCCGGCGGGGTCGAGGCCGGCGACGGGCCGCGAGAGGCGCCCTCGGCGAGACCCGGGGCCGGGATCAGGAGGTGGGCCGCCATGACGGCGCCCACGAACGCGGGTACGACGAAGGCTGTCCGGTGCTTCATGCGGGCACTCGCTTTCCGATGTCCGGGCACGCGGACATCGCCTGTTGACCTGTCAGGGCGTGCAGGTGTCTTCGGACGGGCCGCCGTGCGGGTCCACTCCGGTGTCGTCCGCCTCAGCGGCGGCTGGTGCGGCTCAGCGGCCGCCGGTACGGCTCACTCGCCGCAGGATGCGGAGATCTTCGCCTTCTCGTCGATCTCGACCGGGAAGTCATGGTGGCCGCCGAGGTTCATGGTCCATCCGTGGGTGAGGGTCCCGGACGAGGGGTTGTCGGCGAGCCAGAAAGGGGGCGTGGTGAAGGAGCAGGTGCCGGCGGTCGGGCCCTGGCTCCGGTCGGACCGAAGGTCTTCGGTGACGAACTGCTTCCCGAGCCTGGCCACGGCCGTCGAGTCACCGGACTTCGCGGCGGCCACCAGCCCGCCGTAGAAGCCGGAAACCGTGGGGTCGTCCCCCTTGCCGTCCGCGGCGACCGTCGTGCAGGTCAGGCCGGTCACCTTCCCCGTCGCCCCGTCGAAGTCCAGGGAAGGGGCCCGGTCGAGCCGTTCGACTCCCCGGTACAGCAGGACCCCACCCGACGCCAGCACACCGTCGGCCGAGGCACCACAGGTCACGCCCAGGGAGTCGTCGCCCCAGACCCTCCGGTACGCGGACTCGTCGGCGAACAACGCCGCCACCTCCGCCGGATCCACCTCGGAGCGGGTGGCCGGGTTCTGGTAGCGCAGGGCCGCGAGGAACAGGGCCCTCGCCGTCCGGGCCGGGGTGGCGGACGGGACCGGTTTCGAAGCCGAGGCCGTGGGCGACGCCGAGGCCGTGGGCGACGCCGAGGCCGTGGGCGACGACGGCCCGACGGGCGGGGACGAGGGAGGCACATCGGCACTCGACGCGGTCGACGCCTGGACGGGCACCACGGCGCCGCCGTGATCCGGCCGGGACACGAAGCCTGCGCCCAGGGCCACGATCACCACGGCCGCCGCCACACCCGTCCGAAGACGCCGGCGGCGCCGCCGTACCGACCCGACGATGCCGTCGACGTCGTAGCCGCGCGACGGTTCCCGCCGTGAACGCTCGAACATGGCCGCGGCCAGTTCCTCTTCGAGGTCGTAGTCCTTCACGCCACCCCTCCCGACGGTGTGTGCAGTGCCTGCGCGTCGACGGCCGACCGGAGTTTCGACAGGCCCCGGGCCACCTGGGACCGCACCGATCCGGCCGAGATGTTCATCAAGTGGCCGATCTCCGCGTCGTCGAGATCTTCGAAGTACCGCAGCACCAGGACCGTACGCATGCCGATCGGCAGGCACTGCAGCTCGCGCATCAACTCGTCGCGGATCACGAGCCCTTTGTACGGATCGACGTACGCGTCCCCGATGCCGTCGTCCAGAGGTACTTCCACACGCCCCCGCAGCTTGCGCCAGCGGTCGTTGACGAGGTTCACCAGGATCCGGCGCGCATAGGCCTCCGGCGCGTCGGTGGAACGGATCCGGCGCCAGTGCCGGCAGACCTGCTCCAACGTCGACTGCACCAGGTCATCGGCGGTATGACGCTCACCGGTGAGCAGCAACGCGGTCCTGAAGAGGACCGGCGACCGCGCGTGCACGAATGCCGTGAAAGCAGGGACGTCAGCAGTGCGCATGGCCGCCCGGCTCGTGTCTCTTGAGCATCTCCGCCTCTCCCGAAGCCCCCGTGGCTCCCCCGCCCAATCCAGACGGAGCTCCACTCGCGGCTGCTGCACGCGGTCTTCGGTCGTGACACAAGCGTTATGTACCGCGAGCGTCATGTGCCGCGACGGGCTCCCGCGCCCGCTACCCGGGGACGGCCGGAGCAGCGGCCCGGGGCCGGACGCGACCACGCCCGGTCCCGATCCAGGGACCGGGACCGGGACCGGGACCGGGACCGGGACCGGGACCGGGACCGGGACCGCTGCGGGGACTCCCCCGTCGGACGGGACGAAACACCGCCCGAAGGCCGGCCGGGGAACCGGAGCCGTGTCGGGGACGGAACCTGGGGTGCGGGGCCGTGGACGCTTTCGACCACGGCCACGAACGGGAGGCGGAGGTGCAAGCCGGGCGTGGGGGTGGTTCCGCGCGCTCGCGTGGGCGCGGCTGCCGGGCGAGCCGGCCGAGCGGGGTCAGCCGGTGCAGGTCGCGGCGTCGAGCAGCTTCTCGAAGGCCTTCCGGGTGGGCAGCGGGGTCGACAGGCCGCTGCCGTTCATCGAGACGGAGATCTGACGGCGCAGGTCGGGGCTGGTGTACAGGAAGGTGCTGAAGCCCGGGATGCCGCCCGTGTGGCCCCAGAGCTCACCGCAGTCGGTGGTGGTCCGCTCCAGGCCCAGGCCGTACCGGCCCTGGCTCTGCGGGGTGACCGTCATCATCTCGGCGAGCTGCGGCCGGGGCAGCAGCCGTCCGCCGAGCAGGGCGGTGATGAAGGTGTCGAGGTCGGCGGTGGTGGAGATCCCGGCGCCGGACGCGCCCGCCATGCTCGGGTCCAGGTCGGTGACGTCCACGCGGCCGGTGGGCAGGTCGAAGTAGCCGTGCGCGTGCGGGCCGGGGACGGCCGTCTCGTGGTCGGGCATGGACGTGCCGGTCAGGCCCAGCGGGCGGACGATCCGGCGCTCCACCTCCTGCTGCCAGGTGCGGCCGGTGGTCCGCTCGATGATCTGTCCGGCCAGGATGTAGTCGGTGTTGGAGTAGCGGTAGCCCTGGCCGGGCGGGAAGTACGCCGGGTGGTTGTTGGCCAGGGCGATCAGCTGCCACGGGGTCCAGCGGGTGTAGCGGCCGGACTCCAGCCATCGTTCGAGGGAGCCGGGCGCCGTGGGGTCGAAGGCCTGGTCCCCGGTGTAGTCGAACAGCCCGCTGGTGTGGTTGAGCAGCCGGCGCAGGGTGATGTTCGCGCCGTTCGGCACCGCGCCCGGCAGCAGCCGCTCCACCGGGTCGTCCAGGCTCAGCCTCCCCTCGGCGACCAGTTGGAGGACGACGGTGGCGACGAAGGTCTTGGTCACGCTGCCGATCCGGAACCGGCCGGTGGCCGAGGCGGGAGCGCCGGTCGCGTCGTCGGCGCTGCCCGCGGCGCCCTTCCACAGGGTGCGGCCGTACCCGCCGACCCGGGCGAGTGAGGCCGAGGCGCCACCGGAGTCGACGATGGCCCGCACCCCGGCGTCCAGGGCCCTGGGGTCGACGCCCCCGCGCGGCCCCCGGGCATCGGTCACCGTCACCACCGTGACCGGTCCCGCCGCGTCAAGGGCACCGGCCGCCGGGGCGCTCACCCCCACCAGGCCCGCGCCCGCCAGCGCGAGCGCCACCAGGCGCACGGCGGGGCGGCCACGCCGACGCCCCTCGCGACCGCGCCCGCGCCCGCGGCCACGACCGCCCGGACCCGTTGCGCCCCTGTCTTCCACCATGTCCGTCCGCCTTCCCGTGTCCATGCCCGAAGGGCGAATGCAACACCCCTGTGAATTACGGCAACTGACACACTGACAGGTGATGGCGGACCGGGTCGTCAGCCCACGGTCCAGACCGGCTCCGACCCTGGACCTACCTTCGGACGGTGGGCCGCTCCCCCTCGGGGAGGGGCCGCCCCCTAGGGGTCCGTCAGGGGCCCGTCGGCAGGGGCCGTCAGAGTTCGTCGTGGCTCCAGTCCCCGTTGTCGGCGTGGGGGACGCCCATGGTCACCCGCACGTAACGGCGCAGGGTGGAGCTGTTGGAGATGGTCCCGACATTCGCGACCTGGACCGGGGTGGCGGCTGCGGGGTTGGCCCCGTTGAGTTGCACATCGAGGCGGGACAGCCTGTCCCAGTGGGCAGGGGCGGACCCGTCGACCCCGCCGGCGGCCCACCACGGACCCGAACGGACCACCGGACGGACCGGAGGACGCGCGGCGCGGGACGTGATCCGCTATCGCTTGCCTTCTTTCAACTGGTCTGACAAAAAAGAGAGTTGATGCTCGATCCGGACTCTCACGGGAGTCGGCCCGCGAGGCCGGAGCCCGTACCCGCCAACGCGCTCCGGAACAGCGATCCTCGCCGCCGCACCTCCACAACCGTGCAGGATCCGCACAGTCGGAGACGCTGGCGGTCAAGCGGAAGACCTCGAAGAAACAGGCCGAGCCGTTCTGTGCCGTGGATCCGAGGGGACGCGGCACCGTGGCGACGCCGCCGGCGCCGCCGGCGGTCAGGACGGTGCCGGGCCGCGCTCCTCGTGCCACTGCCGGACGGACCGCACGATGTCCTGGCCGATCCGCTCCAGCAGCGCGGACGCGTCCTCCATCCGGGCGCCGGCGGGGGTGGCGGGGCCGAGCAGTTCGGCGCCGTGGCGGGTGATCCCGGCGAGCGTCGCGTTGCGTTCGGCGCTGGCCAGCAGCGCGCGGTACCAGATGTCGCCGTCGATGACGTAGCGCTCGCGGCGCTGCCGGTCGTCGCGCTCCCGGCGGACCAGCGCCTGCCCCTCCAGGTAGCCGATCGCCTTGGAGACGGCGGCCGGGCTGACCCGCAGCCGCTGCACCAGGTCACCTGAGGTGAGGCTGCCCTCGTCGGTGACGTAGAGGCAGCCGAGCACCCGGGCCACCATCCGGGGCATGCCGAGGTGCACCAGCAACTCGGCCAGCCGGTCGGCGAATTCGCCGACGGCGGCCGGATCACGATCGGCGCCGCCGGAGGCCGGGGCGGTCGGGGTGGTCGGGCGCGGGGCCGGCACGGTACGGCCGCGGCGCGAGCGTTGGGCGGTCGCGCGCTGGGCGCGCTCGGCCTGGTAGCCGGACGGGCCGCCGTTGCGGGCGATCTCGCGGGTGACGGTCGAGGTCGGCCGGCCGAGGCCGCGGGCGATCTCTCCGTATCCGAGCCCCTCGGCCAGTCCGGTGGCGATCCGGCGGCGGTCCTGCTGGGTCAGTCGGCCTCCGGGCATCCGTCCTCGTCCTCTCGTCCTCTCGGGTTCCCCGCGTGGGAGTCCCCGCGATGGATGGTCAGGAGAGTATCCGCCCGATGCCCACGCTGTTGCAATGGATACGCGAGGGTGTTGCATTCATTGGCAATTCCATTGCAAGGAAATGCCCCAACTGACCTGCATTGATGTGGAGCCGGCCAGGGAGTTGATGTTGACGGCTTCGTGAATTCACGGGAGCGTTCTCTCCGTCAACGGGTCACACCGCCGAGGGGGAACACATCATGAGGACCACCACCCGCGCCGCCGTCACCGCCCTGCTCGCCGGGGCCGTGCTCGCGACCACCGTCACCACCGCCGCACCGGTGTTCGCCGACCAGCACGCCGGGCGGGCCGGGCAACGGGAGGGCCACCCGGGCGTGCAGGCCGTGCTCGACCGGGGTGTGACGGCCGGTGGACTGCCCGGCGCCGTCGCCGAGGTGCGGGACGGACGCCACCGGTGGTTCGGCGACGCGGGCGTCGCCGACATCACCACCGGACGGCCCCGCCGGGAGCAGGACCGCTTCCGGATCGGCAGCACCACCAAGACCTTCGTCGCCACCGTCGTGCTCCAGCTCGCCGCCGAAAACCGGCTGAGCCTGGACGACAGCGTGGCGCACTGGCTGCCCGGTGTCCTCGACGCCCCCGGCTACCAGCCCGACCGGATCACCGTCCGGCAGCTGCTCAACCACACCAGCGGGGTCCCCAACTTCGCCATGGACGACGAGATCGGGAAGGAGTTCCGGCACGAGCCCTTCCTGCGGCACCGCTTCGACGAGTTCACCCCCGAGCGGCTCGTCGCCATCGCCCGCGCCCACCGGCCCGACTTCTCCCCCGGCACCGGCTGGACGTACTCCGACACCAACTACGTCCTCGCCGGGATGATCGTCGAACGGGCCTCCGGCAGCGCCCTGGCCCAGCAGATCCGGCAGCGCGTCACGGCCCCGCTCGGCCTCACCGACACCTACGAGCCCGCCTCCGACGACGTCACCATCCACGGACCCCACGGGCGGGAGTACTCCCACCTCGGATACACCGACCCGAACACCACGGACCACGACGTGACCGAACTGAGCCCGTCCTGGGGCTGGGCGTCCGGCGACATGATCTCCACCACCGGCGACCTCGACACCTTCTTCGCCGCCCTGCTGGGCGGACGGCTGCTGCCGCCGGCCCAGCAGCGGGAGATGTTCACGATGGTCCGGACGCCGGCGGACAAGTGGATCAAGGACACCGCCTACGGCCTGGGCGTCAGCTCCGTCGACCTGCCCTGCACCACCGTCTGGGGCATGGGCGGCGCCATCAACGGCTCGTGGACCTACACCTACGGCAGCCGGGACGGCCGCCACCTGCTCTCCACCAACGTCAACGGGGACTGGCTGAACGGCGGCAGCGGGCCGATCGACCTGTTCACCGCCGAGCTGAACGCGGAGTTCTGCCCGGGCTCCTGACCGGGACGGCCGCTGAAAGCCTCTCGGGTTCCGGCCTCACCCACCCCGGGACGAGGCCGGACCGCCAGGTGTGCGGGGGCCGGGCCTGTCGGCCGGCCGCGCGGCGTCGGGAACCGGTGTCGCCATCGGATGCTCCGGCCCGCGGCGCGCACACGCCGTAACGGGCCCGAGTGCCCGCCCGCTACTGGTCGACGGTGAAGACCACCGCCAGGCCCTCCTCGGCCGCCATCCCGTAGAACTCCCGCAGGTCGGGGAAGAACGCCTGCGTGTAGTCGAGGTCCTGTTCGCCACACTCGCCGTCGTAGTCCTCGAACTCCAGCTCCGCGTACCGCCGACGCAGCCATGCCCCGTCCAGCGGGGCGAGTGCCTCGGCCACCGCCCGGACCTGTTCCGGGTCCAGGTGGCAGACCACGTAGTCGTCGCCCTCGTGCAGCGGCCGCCCACCGAGGATCGCGTGCGACAGCGGGAAGTGCCCGTTGTCGTACTGCAACCGGCCGTCCGTCAGGCACCGGTGCAGTGCGTCCCACGCCTTGTCCAGCTCACACACCCGTGGCAGGTCCCAGGCCTCCTCGATCTCCGCCACCACCTCCCGCACCCGCTCGTCTTCCCCGCCCGCCAGCAACCTCGCCGACTGCTCCGGCGTCAACGCGAACAGCACTCCCAAGCACGCCATCACGGCACCCCCTCTCCGCTCCGCATCCAACCCCATGCCACCGACAGTCGTCGGCCACCGGGGGAGGGCGCGGGCCGACCCGGGCAACGGCCGGCCGATGGCGATGTGCGGGGCCTGCCGGAGCAGGCGCCACGGGCGGCTGCGTCAGCCCTCGTCATCCGGCTCGGCACGTGATCGACCGGACACGCCCCGGCGGGGTGCCGTCCCCGGCGCCCGGGGCGAGGGGGAGGCGGACCACCGCGCGGGCGCCCGGGCCGGGCGGCGGCGGGTCGGTGAAGGCGGCGGTGCCGCCCGCGCCGCGGGCGATCGAGCGGACCAGGGCGAGCCCCAGTCCGGCGCCGCCGGCGTCACGGGAGCGGGCGTCGTCCAGCCGGACGAACCGCTCGAAGACCCGCTCCCGGTCCTGCGGCGGGATGCCGGGACCGTCGTCCGTGACGGTCAGCACGGCGTGCCCGTCCTCGACGGTCACCGAGACGGCGACGGTGGTGCGGGCGTGCCGGTCCGCGTTGTCGAGCAGGTTGCGCACCAGCCGGCCGAGCCGTACCTCGCCGCCCCGGACGAGTGCCGGATCCAGCGCGACGGCGGTGAACGCCGGCCCGCCGCCGCCGGTGTGGGCGCGTTCGGCGACCTGCTCGCCGACCAGGTCGCAGAGGTCGACGGGTTCGGCCGCGCCCGGCCCGTCCCGTTCGTCGGTGGCGGCGAGCAGCAGCAGGTCGGCGGTGAGGAGTTGCAGGCGCTCGGTGTCGGTGAGCGCGCCGCGGACGACCTCCGGCCAGTCCACGTCCGCCGGGTGTGCCAGCGGCACCTCCAGTGAGCTGCGCAGGGCCGCGAGCGGGCTGCGCAGCTCGTGCGAGGCGTCGGAGACCAGGCGGCGCTGCTCGTCGATGGCGCGTTCCAGCCGGCCGAGGGTGGTGTTGGTGGTCTCGGCGAGCCGGGCGATGCCGTCCCGGGAGGGCGGCACCGGGACGCGCTCGTGGAAGGCACCGGCGCCGATGCGGGCCATGCGGCGGCGGATGGCCTCGACCGGCCGCAGGGCGAGGCCGGTGACCAGCCAGGCGATCAGGGCGGTGAAGAGGGTGGCCGCCGGGAGGACGGAGCGCAGCAGGATGCCGGTGATCCGCTCCTCGGCCTCGTCGGCGGCGGTGGGGTCGACCAGGAGGTAGACGGTGACGCGCTGTTCCGGCAGGCCCTCGATGCCGGTGTACTGCCGCAGCGCCTCGGAGGAGGCCGGGTCGGTGACCTGCCTGATCATGGTGACGTCGCGGCCGGTGAGGGAGGGGCCGTTCTCGGGCGAGTGCGGCAGCCGGGTGTGGTCGGGGAGGCGGACGCGGACCTCGTCGGTGTGGCCCGGAGTGACGTCCTGGGGGAAGGGCGGCATCGCGGCGAAGGGTGCGCGCGGCAGGCCGGCGTACTCGTCCAGCAGCAAGGGGGGCCGGATCCAGTTCCCGTCCCGGTACACGAAGTGGCCCTGGTCGGTCGAGCGGGCCGGAGGGACGAGGCGGCCGTCGGCCAGCACCAGCAGGAAGGGCTCCCGCAGTGAGGAGTCCCAGATCTGCGTGCCGGTGGGGATGTCGTGGGTGACGAGCCCGATGCTGTCCCGGGCCTGCTTCTCGGTGATCGACATCCACTGGTCGTGGACCGCGCCGCCGACCCAGAAGGCGGCCGCCCAGAAGGTGAGGGCCGAGGCGAGGGCCGCGCCGAGGGCGGCCCGAAGGCCGACGGAGGCGCGGTGCCAGGGACGCAGCAGGCGGGGGCCGTCAGGGCGCATCGGGCACCAGCCGGTAGCCGGCGCCGCGCACCGTCTCGATCCGGCAGCCCGCGCCGGGGACGTCCAGCTTCCGCCGCAGGGCCGCGATGTACACCTCGACGATGTTCACGTCGCCGCGGAACGCGCTGTCCCAGACGGTGTCCAGGATGCCGCTCTTGGAGATCACCTCGCCCGGGTTCCCGGCCAGGCACTCCAGGACGGCGAACTCCTTGGCGGTGAGCCGCACCTGCCGCTCGGCGACGGTGCAGCGACGGGCCGCCGGGTCGATCCGCAGCGCGCCGACGGCGAGCACCGGAGGGCGGGCGGTGGCGCCGCGGCGCAGCAGGGCGCGCAGCCGGGCGGTGAGGACCGGGTAGGAGAACGGCTTGCTGAGGAAGTCGTCGGCGCCGCAGTCGAGCGCCTCGACCTCGTCGTACTCGCCGTTCTTCGC
This sequence comes from Kitasatospora sp. NPDC056783, assembly GCF_042789895.1. Classification (NCBI taxonomy): domain Bacteria; kingdom Bacillati; phylum Actinomycetota; class Actinomycetes; order Kitasatosporales; family Streptomycetaceae; genus Kitasatospora; species Kitasatospora sp. NPDC056783. Next base: position 27,305 of record NZ_JBHUAF010000018.1, on the reverse strand, counting down.
GGTGAGCATCAGTATCGGTACGGAATGGCCGGCCAGCCGCAGTTCTCGGCAGACCTTGAAGCCGTTCAGGCCGGGCAGCATCAGATCGAGCACGATCGCCGAATACGGCTCGTGCAGGGCGAGTTCGAGCCCCTGGAGCCCGTCGGGGGCCAGGTCGACCGCGTGGCCCTCGGCCGCCAGGCCCTGCCTCAGCGACTGCGCGAGTCGCTCCTCGTCCTCGACGATCAATAGCCGCATGCCGCCTACCCTAGGCGAATTCTTTTTCCGCGCAACGGCGTTGACCGGCTTGCCCGGGATATCCGGGCTGAAGATTCCTTCAGGTTTCCTCAGTTTCCCTTCAGCGGCCCATTCCTAGCGTCCGGGGCATGGAATTCCGACGTGTGCTGCCGTGGGCGGTGGCCGCCCTGTTCGCCCCGCTGTACGCGGCCGTTTCGCTGACCCGCCACGCCCGGCTGGAGAGCGCGGGTTTCGATCTGGGCATCTTCGAGGAGGCGGTGCGCGGCTACGCCCGGCTCGGGGCGCCGGTGGTCGCGCTGAAGGGCGAGGGCTACAACCTCCTCGGCGACCACTTCAGCCCGGTGCTGGCGGTGCTGGCGCCGGTGTACCGGCTGTGGCCGGGGGCCGGGACGCTGCTGGTGGCGCAGGCGGTGCTGCTGGCGCTGTCGGCGGTGCCGGTGACCGCGTTCGCGGTTCGGACGCTGGGCCGGGTCCGGTACGGCGCGGCGGCCGGGGTGGCGTACGGGCTGTCGGCGGGCCTGCAGAGCGCTGCGGCGTTCGACTTCCACGAGGTGGCCTTCGCGGTGCCGCCGGCGGCGGCCGCGGTGGTGGCCCTGGCCCGGGGGAGGTACGGCGCGGCGGTCGGGTGGGCGCTGCCGCTGCTGCTGGTGAAGGAGGACCAGGCGCTGCTGGTGGCGGCGGTGGGCGGGTACGTGTGGTGGCGCGGCCGGCGCGGGCTGGGGGTGGTCACGGTGCTGGTGGCGGTGGCGGCCGGGCTGCTGGTGACGCTGGTGGTGATCCCGGCGTTCAACCCGGGCGGCGAGTACTCCTACGCGCACATGGGGACGTCCGACGGGGCGAGCCCGCCGGCCCTGCTGCTGCCCGGGGTGAAGGCGCGGACCGTGCTGGTGCTGCTGGCGCCGACGCTGCTGCTCGCGCTGCGTTCGCCGCTGGTGCTGCTGCCCGGGGTGCTGCTGGCGGCGCGGTTCTGGGCGGACAACCCGGCGTTCTGGCGGACCGGGCAGCACTACGACGCCGTGCTGGCGCCGCTGTTGTTCGTGGCGGGCCTGCACGGGCTGGGACGGCTGCGGCCCCGGGCCGGGAGGGCGGCGGCGAGGGCGGCGGTCGCCGGGATGCTCGTGGTCACGGTGCTCATGACGGCGACCGGGCCGGTGGCGGGGCTGCTGACGGACCTGTCGTCAGGCGACGCCCAACGCGCTGACGGCCGGGCCGCGCAGGTGCGCCGGGTGCTGGCGGCGGTACCGGACGGCGCCCGGGTGGCCGCCGCCAACCGGCTGGCCCCGCAGCTGACCGCCCGGTACACGGTGTCCCTGTTCCCGTACCTGACGCCGCCGGGCACCGACGGCGGCTGGCAGCGGCCGGCCGCGGACTGGGTGGCGGTGCTGGACGAGCCGGACGCCTTCCCGGTCCCGCCGCGGGAACAGCTGCGCACGCTGGCCGAGTTGTCGGCGTCCGGGTACCGGCCGGTCGCGGCCGGGGCCGGGGTCACGGTCTACCACCTGCGTGCCGACGGCCGGTAGCCCGGGGCGGGGCACACCGGCCACCGACCGCCGGCCGCCGGCGACGTCCCGGAGCACGATCGTCAGCGGATCCCTTGCCCTCGTCGACCGAGGGGAACCGGGCAGTGGGCGGCCACACCGGTCCGCGAGCGGGCACAGGCCGACGGTTCTCACGGCAGTCGGCCGAACCAGCGCACGATGGCCGCCGCGCCGGCGACGTTGGAGCCGAGGTGCCTGGACCCGGCGAAGTCCGGGGTGCCGAGGTCGACGACCGCCGCGCTCACTCCGTGCGACCGCAGCATGGCCTCGCAACGGCCGGTGTTGGCGTTGGCCGCCTGCTCGTCCCCGCCGGCCATGTACAGGCGGACCGGGACGCCTGGTGCCCAGTCGCACGTGCTGTCGGCGACCCGGAGTGCCTTGGCCAGGCGGCCGGTCGGGTGGCGCAGCATCTCGAAGCCGTGTGGGGTGAGCAGTGCGTCGATGGTGTCGGGCGTGCCCGCGAAGAGTTGCGGGCCGGTGTGCGAACCGTCGAACAGTGCCTCGATCGTGCTGTCGTACGGTGCCTGGAAGACCTCGCCCGGGGAGTCGTACAGATGGTGCAGCCGGTTCCACGCGACCAGGAGGTAGGCCGAGTACAGCACGCTCGACTTCGGTTCGAGGGAGCCGCCGAGCAAGGCCGGCAGCTCGGCGTGCCGGAAGTCGTAGCCGCCGCTGACCGGTGCGACGGCCCGGAGCCGGAACCACCGGTCGTCACCGGCTTGGAGTGTCCGGGCGAGTCCCATCGCCGCCGAGGCGCCCTGGGAGAACCCGGTGACCAGTACGTCGTGGCCCAGCGCGCGGCCCGTGCTCGGAACGAAGGCACGGGCCGCCCGGAGCATGTCCAGGGAGGCGGTCGTCTCCGACGGCACGTCCATCCAGGGGTGGGGTCCCGGGCCGGCGCCCAGACCGAGGTAGTCCGGGGCGACGGCGGCGAACCCGGCGGAGGCGTACGTGAGGGCGGGCGAGGACACGAACCCCGCCTTGACCATGGAGGAGGGCGCGTCGGCGCGGTAGCTGGTCGTGCCGTGGGTGAAGGACACCGTCCGCAGCTCGTGTTCGCCGCCCCGGGGCAGCACCAGCAGTCCGCTGGCGGTGGTCGGCCGGCCGCCGGGGTCCACGGTCCGGTACACCAGTCGGTAGGTGTCCACTCCGAACCGGACGGTGCTCGCGTCGTACGTGGCGGCGGCCAGTGCCGCGGCGACGTCCTCCTTCGTGGCCAGGGTGGTCGTCCGGTGAGCGGAGACCAGCCGTCCACGATCGCTCGGGGGCGCCGTGTCCGCCGACGCGGCCCCCGTCGTCACGGTCGCGGCGGCCAGGACGGCCAGGGCTGCCCCGGCGTTCAGCCGACGAAGCGCGGACCGTAATCCGCCTGCCTGGTGTGTGGGTTTCATGGCACCGACGCTACGGACGGTCACCCTCGTGCCACATTCCGGCCAGCAGGCGTATCCGTCCTGTGGCTATCCCTACCGCGACCCCGGATGCGAGCAAGAGGGGGCGGACGAAGGCCGGTTGACCGTCGGGGGCGGCCGGCCTCAGGATTCGTCGTCGACCAGTTCGTCCCGCACCCGCAGCCCCGCCACCCACAGCGGCATCATCCAGTGCGCGGCGAGCACACCGATGAGGACGGGGGTCACGGCCGCCCGCACAGGCGCGTCCGCCAGGAGGCCGTAGCCGCCGGCGCCGAGCACCGCGGCCACGAGCAGCCCCAGAGTGACGCGGTGCGCCACAGCGCGCACCCGGTCGCGTTCGGCCAGCTGACGCTCGTCGAGCATCCGGCCCCGCAGTTCGAGGAGGCCACGCGTGGAGCCGTTGAGCAGCCCGGTGAGCAGGACCCACGGGAACATCACCGCGGCGACCACGGCTGCCGGGCCCAGTCCCGACCCGAAGACCATGCCGATCCAGGCGCCGACCCCCGCGACGGTGAGGGCGACGTGCGCGCCCACCAGCAGCCGGCGCCGGGGCACGGTGGCGTAGGCCGCGGCCGCCCGGCGGTCGTTCATCACGGCGTACATCCGCCGGTCGTAGCGCGTCGCGGTCATCACTGCTTCCTCCCGTAGACCTCGTCGGTGAGCGGCTGGATCGGCTCCAGGGAGAACAGCGCCTCCACCGGCAGCTCGAAGAACCGGGCCACTTTCAGGGCCAGGTCGAGGCTGGGGTTGTACTGGCCGCGCTCGATGTAGCCGATGGTCTGGTAGTGGACACCCACGGCCTCCGCCAGTGCCTGCCGCGACACCTTCCGCTCCGCTCTGACAACGGCCAGCCTGTTGTACACCTGCTCGCTCATGTATAAGAAGTACTACATTCGAGCGCAGGAGCACAACAGCCAGGGACACACCCGGCCGCCCACGGGCATGCCGGCCCAGCCCCGCGCCAGGGCCTCACCGACCGCCGTCGCGCAACAGGAGCAGGTCGCGGCCGCGGGCGAGGGCGCCGTCGGCCCACGGCTGAAGGCACTCCTCCAGCAACCGGATAGCCTCCTCCAGGTCGTCCTCGTCCCAGCCGCCCCCGCCCGGGAAGTCCTCCGCCCGGTCGGCGTCGAAGAGCAGCAACTCATCACAGACCGAGGCGAGTTCGGCCTTCGTGACGAGCACCGGGAAGGGCCACGGCCACGGCCCACGGGACGCCTCGCGCCACGGGAACGCCCAGCCGCGCCCCCACCGGCCGGCCAGGGCGGGCAGGCCCCAGGCCCGCAGCGGCCCGTCGAGGCCGTCCCAGCCGCGCCCCGGCAGCACCGCCGCCCCCAGCCGCTCGCCCACGAGCGGGGCGACCAGCTCCAGCAACCGCGTGTACCGCGAGGGCCGGGAGGCGTCCACGCGCCCGTCGACGAGCTCGCGAAGCACGGGCTCCACCGCCGCCGCGTCGGCGCACCGCGGCAGTTCCTCCCTCCGGCCCGGTTCCCCGATCCGCGCCAGCGCCCGCCGTACGAACTTCTCGTCCCCGCAGCCCGCCAGTGCGAGCAGGGCGTCGCCGTCGACCGCGAACGCCGAAAGATACTGTTCCGCCACAACTTCCAGTGTGACACCCACTCCTGACACTTCGTCCGGCAGCCCGCCCGGCCCCTCGTCCGCGCCCCGGGGCCCGACCCCGGGGGCGGTGCCGGTACGCCCGGAGGAGCGCGAGCGGGAGACCGCCGCGCGGGCCGAAGAGGCTTCGGCGCTTCGCCCCGGCACCACCCCGGAGGCCGCTACGGCGAGGGTGGTGCCGGGAGCGTGCGGCGGAGCCGCCCGGGTTGACGCGGGCTGTCGCCGTCGGTCAGATCCCCTGGAGGGAGAAGGCGGTGGCGCGGTTCAGGTACTGGCTGACGTGCGAGCCGTTCCCCGCGAACGGGCCCTGGATCGCCATCCACATGCCGCTGTGCAGCACCTGGAACATCACCTTGTCGGATCCCGGGTCGCGCGAGATCCAGAACTTCTGGTTCTGTCCGAGGGAGCGCTCGCAGTCGAAGACGGAGAACCAGTAGCCCTCCTGCTGGTAGCTGCCCCAGAGGGTGACGCAATCGCCGCCCACCTTGGACTTCAGGATGTAGTCGGCGGTCTCCAACGGGCCGGGCCAGTGGCAGACCTCCCACTGCTGGGTGTCCGCGCCCCTCCACGGCCGTTGGAGCACCGCCTTGTTGTCGGACGCGACGTCGTACTCCAGGACCATGCCCGCGGTGGGCGTGTTGATCCGGAAGTACCCGTCGCAGATCCAGCCCTTCCAGTCGTGACCGGAGAGGGCCCGGGGCGCTCCGACCGGACCGGCTCCGGTCCCGGCCCCGGTGTCCGCCACCGCCGGCGCCGCGAGCAGGACCACTGCGGCGACGGTGGCGACGGCCGTCCGAACGGCCCGGGCCACCGCACGGGCGGCGCCCGCCGAACGCGCGGCGGGTCGGCGGACGGGGTGCGCCGTGTTGCTGGTCATGCCGTTCTCCTCGGTGTGTTCCATGGCCCGGTCAGCAGCTCAGTCGTATCTGGACAGCCCGCCGCAATGTGCCGGCGGGCTCCTGCGTCGTGCACGAGACAGTGCCGATCTCCGGGGGCTCGAACGTGGTGAAGGTGCCGACACCGCCGCTGAGCGCGTTGATCCACACGCCGGTGGTCGGGCTGGTCTCGGCGCAGAGGTACTTGACCCACTCGCCCTGCACCTTGCGGGTGCCCCGGTAGACGCCGTACTTACCGGGCTTGTTGAAGTTCCACGTCGTGGTGATCTGGGAGGTCTTGGTGCTCGACGTGGTCTTCATGACGGAGAAGCCGACCTTGGCCTCCACCTTGACGAACAAGGGGGAGATGCTCGCGCCGACCTCGGTGCTGTTGTTGACGGTGGTGGTCACCGAGTCCGTGTTGGTCAGCGAATCGGTGCGCTGGCCGGTCGTCCCGTCGGCGATGTACAGGGACAGGTAGTCGGTGATGACCGGGTCGACCCGGTAGGACATGATGTCCACCCACGTCGGCTCGACGCTGGGATCACAGGTGGTCGTCGGGGGCTTGGGAAGCGGGGTCGCCCGGGCCGTCCCGGCGCCGAGCACGCCGAACGAGACGAGGGCGGAGAGCGCTACGGCGACGGGCGTCACGGCACGTCGGCGGTAAGCGAGGCGGATCACTGCGGACTCCTGGGGCCGAAGGGGGAGCGTGCGGGGTCTGGCGCATCCACGTCACCGAGGTCCGAGAGCGGGGCACCGTGGAGCACGGGCGGGCCCGGCGGCCGCCGTGATGGCGGCCACCGGAATGACAGGTCTCTGACAGGTACGACGCCGAGGGTGCTCCGGCGTTCCCGCCGAGGAGATCCTTCCGTCGCCTGGCGTGCGTCACCATCCCAGGTTCCTGGGAGGGTGACGCTCCTTCGACGAGCCCGCGGGCTCGGTCCCCCAGCCGATCCTTCCTCAGAGCGGGAGCCGGAGCAGGGCCGCGCCCGTGAGCGCCGCCGCCGCGGTGAGGACGAGGACCGCGACCGTGCAGCCGGCGTTCTCCCGTCCGGACTTCCGCGCGGCGTCGATATCCGGCGTGAACACGGCGGGATCCGCGGGCGAGTAGTGGATCGTGAGCTCCTGGCCGCGCGCGACGGCGGAGTCAGGCAGCCCCGGCGGGTAGTAGGCGGTGACGTCCACGCCCTGGTGGGTGGTGAAGGCGACGACGGGCGTCCGGCTGGTCCGGAGGTCGTCGTCCGCGTCGAGCGAGACGGTCGTGAGGACGGCGACGACCCGGCCCGCCACGGGCCGCACGGCGGTGAGCGCTGCGAGCCGCTTCCGGCCGAGGTCCCGCTCCCCCGGCAGGGCGAACGCGGCGGCGACGGCGATCGGCCCGCCCACCGCGACCAGGGCCCACGGCCAGCCCCAGTGGATCGAGGCGAGGACCACCAGCCCGGCGTAGACCATGGACAGCGCGCTGTTGGGCAGGGCGAGTCCCCGCCGGCCCGCCTGGAGGTCGTCGGTGAACCGGAACGCGTGCGCCCGCCCGGGCGGGTAGCGCACCCCGATCTCCCGGCCCACCCAGGCCGCGGTGATCCGGTCGCCGCAGTCGCCGTCGTTGGTGACGGTGAACTCCTCGCCGGTGGACGGGTCCCGGAAGCCGACGACCACGTCTATGCCGTCCGCCGCGGAACCGCCGTCCCGGGGCCGGCGCACCCGTTCGATCCGTCCCGTCGTCCGGACCGTCCGCTGTGCCGCGCTCGCGCCGGCCAACGACCGGCCGTACCCGGCCAGCGCGAGGAAGCCGAACACCCCGCACCACAGCGCCAGGACCCCGTCCCACACACCCATCCGCCGCCCGCTCTCTGTCCGTGGTCCATGCCCGGTTGCCCGGTTGCCCGTGGCCGGTGGTCAGTGGTCAGTGCGGCGAGGTGCGCCGCAGTTCCTTGCCGTGGTCGTCCGTCTCCAGCACGGCGGTGCCCTCGGGCCCGGTCACACTGATCGCGATGGTGACGGTCCTGGTGAGCCGTGTGACGGTGATGCCCCAGGTCTGCGGGGTGCGCACGCCGAGGGTGGTCCCGGCCTCCTCGACCAGGGCGGGGAGCCGTTCGAAGGGCAGCGCCGTCGCGTCGAACCCGTGGTCCGCCGTGTCGGCGGTGGCGTACGCCACCGTCAGCATCCCCTCCCGCACGTGCAGGACGGTCACCGGGCCTGCCTCGCCGTCCTTCGTCAACGAGGCGACGCCGCGCCGCAGTTCGTCGCCCTGGAGGAAGGACCTGCCGGGGCTGAGCAGGATGGTGCCGGACCCGTTGGTCACCACCGTGGCCGACCCCGAGGAGGTCGACCACGTGGTGGGCGACGGCGTCGGGCGCGGCGGGCGGGCGGCCTGCGGCGCGAACAGGTCCGCGCGGAACGCGAGGACGACGGCCGTGGCGGCGAGCAGCAGGCCGAGGACGCCGAGGAGCCCGGCGCCGGCGCCCCTGGGGGGCTCGGTCACGTCGGCGGCGCCGGGCACGGAGTCGATCCGCGCGCCGAGGGCCCGTTCCTCCCACACCGGGGTGGGCCGCTTCACGATCCGTACCCGCCACGGCCGCTCCGGCGGGTACCGGACGACCAGGACGCCGCCCGGGCGGTAGTCGGGGAGGTCGACGACGTTGATGTCCTGGGTGAACGCGACCCTGAACGCGGGCTGTCCGTCCGGCACGACGGTGAGCTCGAAGCGCACCGGCACGTCGCTCGTCGGGACCTGGTCGGGGTGCAGGGCCTCGACCAGCGCGAGTGCCGTCCGCGGGGCGTCGGCCTCCTCCCGGGCCCGTCGCCGCCGGGCGGCGAACAGGAGCAGCAGGCCGTGGGCGCAGGGCGCGATCAGGGCGGCGACGATCAGCGGCCGGTCGGCGAGGGCGATGCCGACGACCAGTGCGGCGAGCGATCCTCCCAGCACGGCGCCCGTGAGGAATCCGCGGGCGAGGGCGACCGGCGGGTTGCGCCTGGGCGGCGCACCGGTGGTGATCGTCATACCGGTGATTGTGCCGGGTCGAGGTGGCGGCCGACAGGCCGAACGCCGACTTGCCGGTGCCGTTCCGGTGGAACACCTGATGCCGCCGGGGTGGCCGCGCCGTGAAGCGAACCGCGCTGTGGTTCCGGCGAGTTGGGAGGCCGGTCGCAGACGGCGGTGGGCCGGGGCCGAGCGCGCTCCCGCTCGGTTCGCGTCGGTCGGCCGGGCACGGCTGTGGGAGGGCTCGGGCAAGGCGCGGACAGGGCGCGGCGAGGCCGCCCCCGGCGTCCGGCGGGCCTCGGTGCGCGCCGCCTTCGTGGGCGGGCGAAGGCCCGGCCCGGCGAGGAGAATGGGGTGGTGGTGAACGCCCTGGCGATGATCGAGCAGGCGAAGGACCCGGTGGTCCCGGTCGTGCACGCGCCCGGGGCCGGCTTGGACGTGGCCGGCCGGTGCCGGCGCCTGTCTGCCCATGCCCCTGCCCCTGCCTCTGTCCCTGCCCGTCACGTCCGCCCGAGACGATGACCGCCCCTCGGGTTCCCGGAACGCGGGACGACCTGTTCACGCTGCCGCCCGTGTACTGCCCGATCCCTTCGGCGATCCATCCTCGTACGGAGGCCATCGAACGCGACGCGATCGCCTGGGCCGACGGTGTCGCCCTGCCGACCGGGCCGGGGGAGCGTGGGCGGATCGTCGCGAGCCGGTCCGCCGAGTGGTTCTCCCGCCTCACACCCGACGCCGTCGAGGAACGCCTGCGGCTGGCGGTGCGGTGGACCTACTGGGGATTCCACTTCGACGACGTGCACTGCGACAGCGCCGACGCCTCCCGGCGTCCGGCGGACTTCCTGCGCAGAGCGGGATATCTCCTCCACATGCTCGAACACCCGGGGCAGGACGCCGGGACCGGAGACGTCTTCACCACGGCCCTGCACGGCATCGCCCGGGACATGATCCGGCTCGGCGCCACCGACACCCAGATGCGCCGCTTCAGCGAGGGACACCGCGCCTGGTTCCTCGCGGTCGCCTGGCAGATGGCCAACTTCCGGCAGGGGATCATCCCCTCCGTGGACGACTACCTCCTCAACCGCCAGCACACCATCGGCGGCGGCCCCGTCGTCGCCGTCTTCGATTTCGTGCACGCGCAGGAGCTCACCGACGGAGACTTCCACGACCCCGCGGTCAAGGCGCTCACCGAGATGATGTTCTTCATCGGCGGCCTCGACAACGACCTGCAGTCCCTGGCCAAGGAGGCCCGCGCCGCCGAGCAGGACCAGACCATCACGACCGTGCTGATGCGCCAGGACCACATCGACCACGCCGAGGCCCTGCGCCGCGCGGTCGCCCTGCGCGACCGGGTCACCCTGCGCTTCCTCCGGCTCCGCGACCGGGTCCGCGCTCGCGCGGGGGACGAACTGCGCCAGTACCTGGACTGCCTCGCCCACACCGTCCGAGGCACCCTCGACTGGGGGGCGAGCGCCCCCCGCTACACCGCCCACGCCACCACCCGACGCGCCGCCCGTTTCGCCGAGCGGCCCTCGGACAGCGGCGACGAGCCGCTGCCCTACACCGTCGCACGGGGCTGGTGGGCTCCCGCCCTGGGCTGATCGCCGGAACGTGCCCGGCCGGCGCCGAGGACCCGCCCCGGCGAGCGGACGGGCGCGATCCACGACGGCCCGGGGCCCGGACGGGATCTCCCTGGCGGGATCCGGCCCGTGATGCTTGGCTGGATGGTGTGCGAAGGTCATCGCCCGCCGCGCACCGCGCGCCCTCGTCCGCGAGGTGATGCGGCCTGCGGGAGGAGCCGCCATGCCGCAGGACACCCCCATGCACATACCGTTCCCGGCCCGGGTCAACCCCGACGCCGCCCGGGTCGCCGACGAGGAGATGCGGTGGCTGCTCGACTTCGGCCTGCTGCGCTCCCCCGAGGCGGTGCGGCGCCACCGCAACGGCGGCTACACGGAGTTGGGAGTCCGCTTCCACCCGGCCGCCACGGGCGAGGGACTGGACCTCGCCATCGAACAGCAGAGCTGGTTCTTCCTGTTCGACGACCAGTTCGACGGTCCGCGGGGCGACGACCCGGTCCAGGCACAGGCCCTGGTCGACGCGGTGCGGGACGTCCTGCGGCACCCGGCGGAGCAGCCGGACGGGCGGCCGCGGGCCCCGATCGTGGCGGCCTTCGCCGATGTGTGGGCACGTTCCCGCCACGGCATGTCCGATCGCTGGCGCAGCCGGGCCGAGCGGCACTGGCACCAGTACCTCGAGAGTTACGTGGCGGAGGCCCGCCGTCGCAGCCGCGACGAACCGCCGACCGAGGCGGACTACCTGCCGGAGCGCCGCCGCTCGATCGGGGTGCAGCCGACCCTCGACATGGCGGAGCGGGCCGGGCACTACGAGGTCCCGCAGCGGGCGTTCACCAGCGCTCCCGTGGCGGCCATGCGCCGGCTCGTCGCCGATTTCGTCATCCTGGACAACGACCTGGTCTCCCTGGAGAAGGAGGAGGCGCGCGGCGACCCGCACAACCTCGTCCTCGTCCTGCGCCGCGAACGGGGACTCTCCCGTGACGCGGCCATCGAGGAGGTCGGCAGGATGCGCGCCGACCGCGTCGAGGAGTTCACCGCCCTGGAAGAACGGCTTCCACGGGAGTGCGACCGCCTGGAGCTCACGGCGGTGGAACGGGACCTCCTGGACCGGTACCGCCACGACGCCCTGCGCTCCCTGGTCCGGGGAGTCCACGACTGGGCCCAGCAGGCCGGCCGCTACACCGCCGCGCACATCATCCCGGCCGAACGCCCCGGCTACCTCGACGACCTCGGGAAGCCGCCCGACGGCACCTGACCACCTCGTCACGACCCGTCCGGAGGCGAAGATGCCCGGAACCCTCCCGATCGTCGGCGACGCCTGGCCCCTGCTGCGCGACCCGATCGGCTTCCTGGCCGGCCTGCCCCACCGCGGCGACCTGGCGCGGCTGCGCCTGGGACCGGTGCCCGTGTCCGTGGTCTGCACCCCCGGCCTCGCCCAGCAGGTGCTCAGGGACGACCGCACCTTCGACAAGGGCGGCCCCTTCTTCGACCGGATGCGCGATCTCCTCGGCGAGGCCGTCGCCACCTGCCCGCACGGCCGGCACCGGCGCCTGCGGCGACTGGTGCAGCCGGCCTTCCGCGACGAGCAGCTGCGCCGCTACCGGCCGGTGATGCGCGCGGAGGCCGAACGCCTGGCGGACTCCTGGAGCGACGGACAGCGCGTCGACGTCATGGCCGCGACGATGGCCTACACCACCCGTCTCGCGCTGCGCACCCTGTTCTCGGTCTCGCTCACCGAGGAGCGCCTCGACGCCGCGGTGTCCGACATCGAGACCTGGGTCGCCGGCGTGCCCCTGCAGATGCTGCTGCCGCCCGGGGCGGGCCGCCTGCCGCTCCCCGCCAACCGGCACTACCGGGATGCCATCGCCGGCCTGCGCACCACCATCGCGGACGCCGTCGAGGAACGGCGCGGCCGCCTCCTCGACGCGGAGGAACCGGACCTGCTCGCGAGCCTGATCGTCGCGCAGGACTCCGAGGACCGGCGCGGGCGCCTGAGCGGCACCGAGCTCATCGATCACGCCGCGACGTTCCTGGCCGCCGGAACGGAGACCAGCGCGACCGCCCTGGCCTGGACGTTCCACCTGCTCGCACACCACCCGCGGGTACAACGGGACCTGCGCGCGGAACTCACCGGGCAGGAGGAACGCGCGGCGGACCGCCCCGGCCACGACGACGGCTCGCTGTGCCACCGGGTCGTCCTCGAAGCCCTGCGACTGTACCCGCCGGCCTGGCTGCTCACCCGCACCGTCACCGAGCACACGGCCCTGGACGGCATCCCGCTGGAGAAGGGCGCCACCGTCGCCTACAGCCCCTACCCCCTGCACCGCGACGCCGCGCACTTCCCCGACCCGCACGCCTTCCGCCCCGACCGGTGGACCGGCGGGACGCCCGAACCAGGCACCTTCCTCACCTTCGGCGGCGGACCGCGCTCCTGCGTGGGCCACCGGTTCGCCGTGCTCGAACTCGCCGCCGCGCTGCGCGCCGTCGTCACGGCCTGGGACCTCGAACCGCTCGGCGCCGGGCCACCCCGGCCCCGGCTGGGCGCCACCCTCGCGCCCGGCGGCCTGCGGCTGCGCGTGTGCGCACGCCGGTGATCGGCTTCGGGCCGGAAAGGACCACCCGATGCACGACCAAGCGCCCGCGTTCTCGGACGCCGCCCCCGTTCCCGGGGTCACCTGGTGGTGGGACGTCCGTCCCTGGCGGGGCTACCACCACGCGGCGAGGTCGGAGTAGGGCAGCGGGCGGGGGTCGGTGGTGGAGGGGGTGTCCGTGCGCACCGGGTGGAAGTCGGCCCAGGGGGTCACGTCCGGGGGCCCGTTGAGGGGGTTGATGTACCGCAGGCTCCCGGCCGACATGTCGATGTTCGCCGCGATGCACCGGCCGAGGTCGGTGACGTAGCGTCGCTGGGACGCGTCGAGGGAGGGCAGGACGCTGTCGGCGAGGTGCGTGTAGCGGAGCATGACCCGGTCGCGCAGGGCCACGGCCTCGGTGACCGCGGCCTGCGCCGGGCACCGGCGCTCGGCGGCGATGACGTCGATCAGGTTGATGCAGGGGGATTCGGTGAGGGTCTCCTTGTAGTGGGAGAACAGGTCGTTGTCCCAGGCGATGACCGCGCAGGCCATCTCCTTGAGCGCGCGGACCTCGGGCCGGGCGAGGTCGTCGTCGGTCAGCCGGTAGCCGCCGATGATCTCGGACATGGCCACGTACATCTGGACGCCGCCGTCGGGGGTGCGCAGGGTGAGGTAGTCGGCCAGGGAGGGCAGCCGCCGCCGGTGGTGCAGGTCCCGTTTCCAGCACGTGGCCAGGAGGTATTCCCTGACGGCGGCGATCCACCGCTGGGTCTGCGCGGGTGTGGCGAGGAGCGCGATGCGGTCGCGGACGGCCATCAGGGACTCGACCCAGGGGTCGGGCGGCAGGAGGTCCGCCCCCGGGACCTCCAGCATGCGGAGCAGCTTTCCCGCCACCTCCGCGAGCTGCCCGGCGGAGGTGATCCGCGGGGCCGTGCCGCTCCCCTCTCCGGCCCTCAGGCCGGGGAAGTCGTTCCCGTCGACGGCCACGTCGTCGTAGAGGGTCCACTGGACGAAGTCGGCCATGACCTGGACCCGGTCGGTGTCCCCGTCGGGGAAGAACCGGCACGCCATCTCGGGGAAGTGGCTGCCCCGCAGATAGGCCAGCCCCTGCGGAGTGGGGAAGAGCCCGTATCCGCGCAGCCAGTCGATGGCCCGGTGGGAGATCAGCTCCACCTCGGGGTGCAGCGAGGGCGGCACCGGGCAGTAGAACGGCGGAATCCTCAGCGGTGCGGTTCCGTGGGACATCAGCGGTGCGGTTCCGTAGGACATCGATCCGACCCTTTCCTCTTCGCCCGCGTACCGGGAACGGTTGCCGGGCCGGATCCCGGTGACATCTCCGAGGGCCTCCGCTGCCCGTGTCGGCGCTTCATGAGAGACCGGCGTCCGGAGGCATCGGGCACGCGACCGGTCGTCAGCTCGTGCCGGGGCAGTCCGACGGGCGGGCCGCGTCGACGTGGCTGACGAACGCGCCGTAGCCCGCGGCGCGAAGAACGGCGGCGACGGCCGGAGCGTTGCCGGGGGCGAGCGCGACGACGGCGCCGCCGCCGCCCGCCCCGGTGAGCTTGGCGCCGAGGGCGCCGGCCGTACGCGCGGTGGCGATCGCGCGGTCGAGGGCCGGGGTGGACAGGCCCAGGTCCGCCAGCGGTTCCTGCGCCTCGTCCAGGAGGACGCCCAGGGCGGTGAGGTCGCCGGTGCGCAGCGCCTCGCGCCCGGCCGCGGCGAGGCCGCCGAGACGGGTGAAGTGCCGGTCCAGGACGTCGGGCCGGTCCTGCGCGCACCGGCGCACCTCGCTGACCTGGTGGGCGGTGGAGCGCCGCCGCGCGGTGGTCGCCACCACCAGGTCGAAGGCCCGCCCGACGGGTAGCAGTGTCGCGCGGGGGCTGGCGGTCCGCTGGAACCAGACGGTTCCGCCGAGTCCGACCGCCGCCACGTCGAGACCGGAGGACGTTCCGTGGAAGGCGGCCTCGACCGCCCCGGCCCGTTCCAGGAGTTCGGCCCGGCCGAGGGCGCCGCGGCAGAGGTCCGCGAGCGCGCGGAGCAGGGTGACGCTGAGGGCGGCCGAGCTGCCGAGGCCGCAGCGGGCCGGGAGGTCGGACACGATGCCGAGCGCGATCCGGTGGGGGGCCAGGGAGAAGCAGGCCGCCGCCGTGCCGAGCGCGGCCGCCAGGCGCCGCGCGTCCTCCGACGGCGGACCGACCACCGGGGTGCCGGGTTCGCCGTCGCGGGTGCCGGGTTCGCCGTCGCGCAGGGTGGCGGTGAGGGTGAGCCCGCGGTCGATCGGGGTCGCGATGGCGGGCCGGCCGTAGCCGACCGCGTGCTCGCCGAAGAGGATCACCTTCCCCGGTGCGCTCCGGGTGCTCGTACGGAGCGTCATGAGGGCGCGCGTGGGGGGCGAGGCGGCGCGGGCGCGGGCGCGGTGGGCGGATGGTCGTCGGTGCGCTGGTGGTCGTCGGTGCGCTGGTGGTCGTCGGTGCGCTGGTGGAGCGCCATGTGGCCGCGCTGGATGCCCTCGTCCGCGAGCGCGCGCAGGGCGGCGAGGTTCTGGGCCAGGCCCACGGCGGCCATGACGGCGGCCAGTTCGCGGGCGCCGCTGACGCCGAGCAGGCGCAGCGACAGGCCGGCCCGGGGGTTGCTGCTGATGCGGGCGCCCACCGTGCCGACGGCGAGGGGGATCTCGATCCGGCCGTGGAGGCAGTCGTCGGTGTGCCGCCAGGTGGCGAGCGGCTGGTAGCTGCCGTCCTGGGCGGCGTAGGCGTGGGCACCGGCTTCGATGGCTCTCCAGTCCTGGCCGGTCGCCAGGGCGATGGAGTCGATGCCGTTCATGATGCCCTTGTTGTGGGTGGCCGCCCGGTGGGGGCTCTGCGCGGCGAGGTCGCAGGCCCGGGCGATGCGGTGGGCCACGTCGTCGCCGGTGCGTTCGCGGGTGCGCAGCAGGTGCTGCGGGACGGTGGCGCCGGCCCGGGCGAGGCGCCGGTCGGCGAGGTTGGAGACGATGCGGATGTTGGCCGTGCCCCCGGTCACGTCGACGACGTGCGGGGCCATCGCCTCCACCAGGGTGTTGACGGCGTTGGCGCCCATGGCGTCGCCGACGTCGGCTTCGAGGTGGACGAGCAGGGTGCCGTCGGGCAGCACGGTGGCGGTGATCGCACGGGCCCCGCAGCCGCGGGCGGTCATCCGGGGCTGGAGGGCGCGGGCCTCCTGGACCAGGCGGGGAGCGGCCTGTTCGAGGCGGGCCGCCGCCGTCTCGGCGTCGGGGAGGTCGATGACGTGGATCTGGCCCGTCATCAGGGAGGGGTCCGCTTCGGCCTCGATGCCGCCGCTGTCCCGGATGAGGCGGGCGGCGTACGAGGCCGCGGCCACGATGGAGGGTTCCTCCGTCACCATCGGTACGAGGTAGTCACGCCCGTTCACGAGGAAATTGACGGCTACACCGTAAGGCAAAGAAAATATTCCGACGGCGTTTTCGATCATAAGGTCGGCTTGGGCGGTTCCGAGGGGATTCTCATTCGCGAGTGCCGAACGGTCGGAGGTCGAAAGACCGACGGATTCGGCGATGAGATTCCGACGTTCCTGCATGGGGAGCCGGTAGAATCCCGGCAATCGGGAAGTCATGACCCTCTTCCCTGGAGTGGTGCAAAAGGGGCGGTTCCATGCTACCGCCGGAATGCACCCGATGAGGGATACGGCCGTTGTTCACCCGATGGAATTCGGTCCGGAATCACGCGCTCGCTTTGCGTTGCTTTTCTCCGGGTGCATCATCGGAATATGGCGGGTTTCACGCGGGTTTCGCCTCCGGCCGGCGTCCGGGGCCGGGTCCGCTCGGCGAGGGCCCGGCCGTGACCTGGGCCGTGGCCAACGCGAACGTCGCGCTGGTGAAGTACTGGGGCAGGGCGCCGGGGGCCGGTCACCAGCCGGCGGGTACCAGCCTGTCACTGACGCTCGACGGGCTCACCTCGGGCGCCCGCGTCGAGGAGCGGCCGCGGGCGGCCGCGGACCGTGTCGCCTGGGCCCCTCCCGGGCCCGTGGCGGACCTGGGGCGGTTCGTGGCGCGGGCGCGCGCACAGCTGGGCATCGAGCGCCCGCTCGACGCCCTGGTCGTCTCGAACTTCCCCGTCGCCGCCGGCTTGGCGTCCTCGGCCTCGGCCTACGCCGCGCTGACCACGGCGCTGGCGGCGTTCGCGGCCGATCCGCCGTCCGGCGACCGGCTGGCCGCGCTCGCCCGGCAGGGCTCCGGCTCGGCGTGCCGCTCGATGCTCGGCGGATTCGTCCAGTGGCGGCCCGGTGACGACGCCGGCGCCGTCACCCAGGTCGCGCCCGCGGAACACTGGCCCCTGGCGGTGCTCGTCGCGGTGACCGGCACCGGCCCCAAACGCGTTCCGTCCCGCGAGGGGATGCGCCGCACCCGGACGACGTCGCCCTTCTTCGACGCCTGGCTCACGGCGGGCGAGGCGGACCTCGCCGCCGTCCGGGAAGCCGTGCGCTCCCGCGACCTCACCACCCTGGGCACGGTGGCCGAACGCAACGCCCTGCGCATGCACGCCACCGCGCTCGGCGCCGACCCGCCCCTGCTGTACTGGGAGGCCGCCACCGTCGCCGTGATCCGCGAGGTGTGGCGGCTGCGGGAGAGCGGGGTACCGGCGTTCTTCACCATCGACGCCGGACCGCAGGTCAAGGTGCTCTGCGAACCCGGCGACTCCCGGCGCGTCGAGCGGGCCCTCGCCGCTGTCCCGGGCGTCCTGCGGGTCCTGCGCTCGCGCCCCGGCGGCGCGCCCCGCATCCTACGGGAGGCCCCCGCCTGGGCCGCGTCCGGCGTCCTCCCGGGCCCCGGGGGAGAGGAGGCCCGACCGCATGGGCCGGCCTGACGCCCCCGGCGGGGCGGCGGTGTTCGCGCCGGGAAGCCTGTTCGTCATCGGGGAGTACGCCGTGCTCCACGGCGGGCGGGCCCTGCTCGCCGCCGTCGACTCCGGCATCGAGTGCCGGGTCGCGCCCCACGCGGACGGCTGGTGGCTCAGCGCGCCCGACCTCGGCGTCGACGCCCCGCTCGACGACGTGCCCCGGGACCACGGAGCCCGGTTGCTCGTCGAGGCCGTCCGGGCCGGACGCACCGCGTTCGCCGGCCCCGGACCGCTGCACGTGACGGTCCGGGGCCACGGCTGGGGGGCCGGTCGCAAGCTCGGGCTCGGCGGCAGCGCGGCGAGCGTCGTGGCCGTCCTCGGCGCCCTCGCCGCCGCCGCGGGCCACGACGTCTCCTCGACGGTCCTGCGCCGGGCCCTGCTGCCGGCCGCCGTCGACGTCCACCGCGCCCACCAACACGGCCGCGGCAGCGGCGGCGACGTGGCCGCCAGCCTCCACGGAGGGTGGGTCGGCTACCGCACCGCGCACGGGACCCCGCACGCCGAACCCGCCACCGTCCCACCCGGGCTGCGTCTCGCCGTGGCCTGGAGCGGGATCGCCTGCGACACCGCGGCCGGCATCGACAGGTTCCACCGGTTGGGCGCGAAAGCCGAGGTGGACGGCTTCGTCGCGGCCCTGACCACCGAACTCGACCGCTTCTGGGCCGCCTCGCGGGACGCGGACTGGCCCGCGTACCGGGGCGCGATCTCCGCGTACGGCGCCCTGCTGGAGGACCTCGCCCGCCGCATCGCCCCGCAGCAGGCCGAGCGGATGGCGCGGTTGACGCACGCGGCCACCGACTGCGGTGCGACCGCCAAGAGTTCCGGCGCCGTGGGCGGGGACTGCGTCATCGCCGTCGGCACCGACGGCGCACCACTGGCCGACGCCCGTACGGCGTGGCGACGGCTCGGCGCCGTACCGCTCGACGTCGCCCTCGACGCCGAAGGACTCCGGACCGTACGGCCGGAGGAGTCGGGTGAGTCGTGGCGGGACCAGGACTGAGGCAGCGGAAGGAGGCCCCGAGATGGCCCGGACCGTCCCGTACACGGCCGTGCACGCCGAACGCTTCGCCCGGCTCGCGGCGGAGTTCGAGCGGCTCTCGTCACGGTCGGTGAAACCCTTCCGCTTGCGGGAGGTCTTCGATCACGACGGGTTCGCCGTCGAGGAGTACTGCCACGGGTTCGCGCCCAACCCCCGTGTGCAGGAGGCCGTCACCACGGTCCGGCGCTTCGCCCGGCGGCACGGGATCTGGCTGGCGGGCCTCAGCGACCACGTCGCCGACATGGAGGCCTACCTCAACCCCCGCGCGAGCCTCGACCGGCTCACCGTCATCGCCAAGGCCTACACGCTCGACTGGTACCTCGACGACACCATCGGGCGCGAGAAGTTCGCCGCCATGTCCGACGAGGAGCGCACCCGGGCCGCCCGGACCCGGGAACGGATCCTCGCACTGTGCCGAACCGCCGGCACCGACGCCGGCACCGACGCCGGGCGCGCCGAGGACGCCGTCGAGGAAGCGATGCTGCTGGTCCTGGCGGAACTGCGCGACGGCTCGACCCGTGAGTGGTACGAACGGTTCGTCCGGCAGTGGGTCGAGCACGTGGGAATGATGTGCCGCGACCAGAACGCGAGCGCCTCCGGACTCCTGCCGAGCGTCGAGGAGTACACCGAGCGCCGGATCGTCATCTCCGGCATACCGGCCGCGATCGGCTTCGGCGAGTTCGCCGCCGGCCGCTTCCTCGCCCGGCGGGCCCTCGTCGAATCCGGCACCGAGGACCTGGTGGACCTGCTGGACCTGGTCACCCACCGGACCGGTGCCGTGTGCTGCCTGTCCAACGACGTCTTCTCCTTCCCCCGGGAACTGCGCGAGCGGTGCGACGCCAACGCCGTCGTCGTCGAGGCCCTCAACCGTCCCCGGCTCACCCTCGCGCAGGCCTTCGCCGCCACCATGGGCCGTACCCGGAGCCTCACCGCCGAGTTCCTGGCCGCCAGCGCGGCCCTGGAAACGGCGGCCGTTCGGATCGGCGCCCGCGAACGGAGGGAGGAAGTCGAGGAGTTCGTGCGCACCGTAGGCGACATGCTGCGCGCGACCTGGGTGTGGCAGATGCACAGCGCCCGCTACGCGGAGATGCGCGACGCCTTCCGCTGAGCGGCCGCCGGCCCGTGGCACGACCGCTCCTTCCCGGTGCGCCTCATCCCGCGCTTCGCGGCCCGGCGGTCGGCGCGGACAGGGCGTCGAGCTCCTGGCCGATCGCCTCGCGCCAGGGGTCGTACCGCGGTCCGAGCGCGTTCGCGGGGTCGCGCCAGCTCTCCGCCGGGTACAGCCACACCGGGCGGCGGACGAGATCCGGGCTCTCCCACTCGAACCGGGGCCACACGTGTGCGTGGAGGAAGTCGTCGGTGTTGCCGAGGATCTCCAGGTTCACGCGCCGGAACTCCGGATCCAGACGCCGGCAGGCCCGCTCCACGGCCTCACCCAGCCGGTCCATGTCCGCCAGGAAGGCCATGCGCCTGCTCCGCGGAAGATCGGACAGGCGCCGTACACCGGGCTCGTCCACCAGAAGGACCGAATACCCCGGCAGGAACTGCACGTCGCCGATCACCGCGAAGCCCGCGTCAAGCCGCCGCAGCACCGTGGGGTTGACACCCTTCAGGGCACTGCCGATCCTGTCGTCCCGCCAGTCGTCAGCCATGACAGCGCACCCTACCGGCACGTCTCCCGGACATCGGGCCCGGCTTTCCATCGGCCCGCTCCCCCGCCGCCACCGAAACGATTCCGGCCCGGTTCGGCAACCTGCCCAATCGCGTTCGTTCTCGATTCCGGGTCACACGGGGTCACACGGGGTCACACGGCCGCTTCGGCCGGCTCCGGTGACGAAGCAGCCGCGTGCCCCCGCGAAGAACGCCAGGTGCGCCAGGTGCGCCAGAGGAACACCGGCCAGGCGATGGCCGCCGCCAGACCGCCGACGGCGAAGGCCGTCACCAGCAGGTAGGAGGAGCCGCCCTCCGTGGAGAAGACGCCGCCGGCGGCGCCGGCGTCCCGGGCCTCCGCCGTGGCTCCGATCCGCAGGGAATCCGGCCCGTCGTAGAGGAGGACGTCCGTGCGCGTGGACGTGCCGTCCGCCGCCCTCCAGTCGCCGTAGAAGTCGCAGGACCCGTGGCTGCAGGACTCCCGGGCGGCGGTGAACGTCCCGGTGACCCCGCTGCCGCTCTGCGCCTTCCACGCCGGCACGAGATCAGGCGCGGCCTTGGCCAGGCCGATGAGGGCTATGACGGGCAGCCCGATCCAGAGGAATACCGACATGCGCCAGTGGCGCTTTGAGGGGGAATCGCTCACGGTGGCGGAGCCTATGAGGCCGGACGGTTCCCGTAAAACCACTTCGGTCGCGAAAATCCCCCTACAGAGGAACATTTCACCCTCCGTATTCCTGACGGTGAGACCAGCATCACTCGGGCACCTCGCCCTGACCTGCCGTAACGGTCCGCCGGGGTTCGGTGCCCTTCGGATGACGAGCGGGCCGGGCCGGCGGGTGTCCTCGTCAGGGCAGGACGGCGACGGCCAGCGGGAGGTGGCCGACGGGCAGCCTGACGGTCGCGCCGGTGGCGGTGTCGACCACGGTGAGGCCGTCCCAGCCGCCCTCGCGGGTGAAACCGCCGGAGACGTAGGCGGTGCGGCCGTCCGGGGAGAGCGTGACGCTCTCGTGCGGTCCGTCGAGCGGGATGACGCGTTCGGTGCCGTCCGGGGCGCGGACGGTGAGCGAGGGGCCGGCGTCGACGGCGGGGTCGATCGGGCCGGTGGCCACCACGTAGAGGGTGCCGTCGGGGGCGATGGTGACGCCGTGCTGGTGGGCGTCGGCGGTCATCGGCTCGATGTCGACCCGCCCGCTCACCGGGTCGACGACCGCCAGGCGCTCGCCCTCGAAGGGCAGCAACAGGGCGCCGTCGGAGGGCCGGACGGCCGTGTAGTGGGGCTTGAGCCAGGAGCCGAGGCCGCCCTTGGTGCCGTACGGCGCGACCTCGATCCGGCGGGTGGCCCACGTGCCGGTGTCGACCGTGGTGACGTCGAAGGAGTCGTGATCGGTGACGTAGACGTGCCGGCCGTCGCCGGAGACGTCCACGTCGAAGGGCCGGCGGCCGACCGGCACGACCCGGACGACCTTGCGGGTGGCGGTGTCGACGACCTCCATCGTGCCGTTGCCGCCGGGCACGTTGACGCCGACGTAGACCCGGGCGCCGTCGGGGGACAGGGCGATGCCCATGCCGCCGCCCCGGTACTCGCCGGTGGTGACGGGCCCGGTGCGGGTCTCGTACGGGATCAGCGCGGTGCGCGCGCGGGTGCGGGTGTCGACGACGGCGACGCCCTCGGCGGTGGCCACCCACGCGGTGCCGTCGGGGCCGACGGCGAGCCCGTACGGGGCGGTGCCCACCCGGACCGAGCCGAGGTCGGCGGCGGGCCCGGTACGGGACGGGTCGACGAAGGTGACGGTGTCGGCCCCGAAGTCGGTGACCAGGAGGGCCGGGGCCGGGGACGCCGAAGCCGGCGCCGGCACCGGGGTGGTGGCCTCAGCCGGAGCCGGAGCAGGGGCCGGGGCCGGGGCCGGGACCGCAGCCGTCGTGGCAGAGGAGGACGTGGGCGCGGGCGCCGGTGTGGCCTGGCCGCACCCGGCGAGCACGGCGGTGGCGAGCACCGCGAGCGCGGCGGTCCGGCCGGCCCGATGGGCCGGGGTCGGCGGGCGGTCGGTCATCGCAGGCTCCTCCACGCGGCGGGACGGCACCACCCATCCTTCGCCACCACCCCCGGGGTGACATCGGCGGCCCGGCCGCTCCCCCGGCACCGGTCGGTGGACGGCCGGGTCATCCGATCAGCCGACCCCTCGGGGAACCGGTACGCGGTATCGCTCGGAAGGAGTGATCCCCCACTGCCGACAGCGGCTGCGGGAACGGGTCCTGTCCGTCCGTCCCCGCCATCGCGCCGGCCTACGCGGGCGGGCCCCCGACGGTGATGACCGTGTAGGTCTCGCCCGGCCCCGGTGGGCGGGTCCAGGAGCGGGTCGTGAAGCTGTGCAGCCGGCCCTCGGTGATCGCGAACCGGGGCAGGCTCACCCCGAACTCGGCCGCGATCGCCGTCAGCGCCCGCCGCTCGCCCGTGCGGTCCGGTGCGCCCTCGTCGGGGACGGCCGGGGCGGCGAACAGGGTGTCCGGGTCGAGCCCGGGCGGTATCGGGCCGCCGCTGCGACGGACCTCGGGGCCGTCGACGGTGAAGGCGTACCGCTCGATGCCGCGCTCGGCGACGGAGAGATGGAACAGCTCGCGCTCCGGTGCGCACCACACCACCACGGCCCGGGCGCCGAACGGCATGGCGCCGTCCCGCAGAGCCGCGCCCCGGGAGGCGGCGACGGCGGGAGACACGAAGCGGGGGTCGTAGTAGTCCCTCGCGGACAGGTCCAGGGCGAAGCTCCAACCCGAGCCGCCCGCGTGGCCGACGGTGACGACCGGGCAGTCGTCGTACGTCGAACTCACCCCTCCCAGGAACCTGCGCCCACCCAGCTCCCAGGATGTCGCCGGCGCGTCGAGCACCGCGTCCCGACCGCCCAGCCGTGCGGGCAGCTCGCCCGGTCCGGCCCCCTCCACCAGGACGAAGCGGTACGCCGCGGAGCGGCGGCTGTCCGACGGCGGATCGGCCAGCCAGGCGAGACCGTCTTCCGCTTCGGCCTCCCGGGCCTCACCGGTCTCCCCGCTGTGCGCCGCCGCCTCCGGGCCCCGGGGGGTGGCCAGCAGTTCCCGGCTCCGGTCCGGTGTGATCAGCGGGCCGAGGATCGGGTCGGCGAGCAGGCCGACCGGTGCGAGGTGGTCGGGCCCGAGCGGTGTCCACCGGGGGATCGAGGCGAGCAGCGTGCGCCAGGCCGCCTCCGTCCGCCCCCAGCGGGCCTGTTCGCGGGCGCGCTCGACGGCTTCGCCGAACGGGCCCCGCGCGGTGTAGCGGTACGTCCGCTCCGTCACCTCGCGCAGGATCTCGTCGGCCGTCTGCCGCTGCTCGTCGGACCCGGAGCCCGTCTCACGAGTCCAGGAGGCCGTGTCCCAGCCCCTTCTCACCTGCTCGACCGCCAGGAGGGGGATGAACTCGCCGCGGTAGAGCGGGTCCTGGGCCAGCCCGCCGTAGTGCACGGTGTACGTCCGCCCGTGGCAGCGGCGCAGCTGGTCGACCATGCCCACGGCCCGGGGCCGGCCGAATCCGGCGGCCTCGGTGAGCGCGGCGGCCGCCCGCTCGTGCTCGCCGCGCAGCGCGTCCAGCCGCGCCGTCTCCACCCGGGCGTCCAGCCGGCGGGTGGTGTCGTTGACGAACGCCGGGCCTTGGCTGTGGGCGGTGAGGCTGTGGAACTCCCGGTACATGTCGAGCATGAACTCCCGGAAGGACCCGTACCGGGTGGGTTCGCTGTGCGCCCACGACTTGTGGCAGTAGACCGCCCACTCGCCGTCCTCGCCGACGGCGAGCGGGTCCAGCAGGACGGTCGTCATGTCCGACTCGACGTCCAGTTGGAGAGCGCGCGCCCACATGCCCTCGAGTTCGCCCTCGCCGAAGTACTCGCTGAGCCCGAACGCGTCCTCGTGCCAGTGGGCCTCGCCGCTGCCGGCCAGCCGGTAGACGAAGCCGCCCGCGTGCTGCCAGCCGTCGGTGACCTCCAGGAACGCCCGGTAGGACGGCGGAAGCCGGTGCCCCAGCCGCTCCTCGACCGCCGTGATCCGTTCCCCGGAAGCGGGCGCGCGGCCGAGCCACCGCGCGTGCCACGCCGTCGCGTCGTCGGCGGCCGGAAGCTCGTCCACGCTCCCGTACGTGCCGGCCCACTCCTCGCTCCACCGGGTCAGGAACGAGCGCCAGTCGAAGGTCTCCTCGGTCATGTCGGCGATCCTTGCACGCACCACTGACATCGATGCCGGTACCCGGATTCCGGTGGTCGCGGCTCGGTCACGGGCTGACGTCCTGCTGATCCGGAGGCCCCTTCGATGTCCTGGCGGTCCGGCGGTCCGGCGGTCCGGTCGAGATCACCGCCGTCCGGCCGAGCGAACCCGTCGCGGCGCGCGCCGACCGGCCGTGCCCCCGACCGGCCGCGTCTCCGGTAGGCCGCGTCTCCGTCCCGGGAGGTCCGGCGGCGACGACCGCCACGGGAGTCCCCGCCGCCCCCTCGGTGCCGCGCGGCGCGGGGGCCGCGACGTCCAGGAGGAAAGCCGGCACCTCGTCGAAGCACCGCGGCGTCCGTCCACGAGGTACCGTCGGCCGGGTGCTGGAAAGACTGGAGATCGAGAGCTTCCTGATCCTCGCCGACGAGCTGCACTTCGGCCGAACGGCCGAACGGCTGCACGTCTCGCGCGCCAGGATCAGCCAGACGATCCGGAGCCTGGAGCGCCGCATCGGCGCTCCCCTCTTCGAACGGACCAGCCGCACGGTGCGCCTCACGCCTCTCGGCCGCCGGCTGCACGAGGAGGTCGAACCCGGCTACCGGCGTGTCCAACAGGGCGTGGCCCGGGCACAGGCCGAGGCGCGGGGCTTCGCGGGCGTGCTGCCGGTCGGATACCTGGGGAGCGCGACCGGCGAGTTCGTGATGGACGCGGCGCGGGCCTTCGGCCGCGCCCATCCGGACACGGAGGTGCGGATCCACGAGACCCAGCTCAGCGACCTGCTCGGCCCGCTGCGCACCGGCCGGGTGGACGTCCTGGTCACCCACTTCCCGGTCGAGGAGCCCGACCTGACCCGTGGTCCGGTCGTGCTCCGGGTGCCCCGGATGCTCGCCGTCCCGGCCAATCACACGCTCGCCAAGCGGCGGTCGGTCTCCCTGGAGGACCTGGCACGGGACCGGGTGTTCGGGTGCTCGGGCGATGTCCCGGACTACTGGCAGGAGCACCTGGCGCCGCCGTACACCCCGAGCGGGCAGCCGGTGCGGCGGGGCAGGTCGGCGGCGACGATGCAGGAGACCCTGGCCATGGTCGGTGCCGGGCAGGGGATCTCCCCCGTCGGCGCCGATGTCGCGGCGCGCTACACCCCGAGGGGCGTGGTGTACGTGCCGTTCAGCGACGCGGAGCCGGTGGAGTACGGGCTGGTGTGGCGCACGTCGGGAGAGACGGCGCGGGTGCGGGCCTTCGTCGAGGCGGCCGCGGAGTTGGCGGCCGAACTGGGGACCGCCGGGGAGAAGGCCGGGGGCTGAGGATCGCGGGCCGGGAGCCCCGCTCGTCGAACGCCCCGGGCCCCGCACCCGCGACCGATCGGTAAGCCAGGTTTACCGATCGTTGCGCGGACGGGCGCTGTTCCCGGCGGGAAGCGGAGCGATGCTGAACGGCGTGACCAACGATCTCGTGGCAGTCCCGCCCCATACCCGAACGCCCGACGCCCCTCCCCGCAGAGCGGGGATCGCCCCCCTGTCGGCCCTCGCGCTCGGAGCCTTCGCCGTCGGCACCACCGAGGTGGTCATCGCCGGCCTGCTCCCCAACGTGGCCACGGACTTCGGCGTCTCGCTGCCCACCGCGGGCCTGCTCGTGTCCGGCTACGCCGTGGGCATGGTGGTGGGCGCCCCCCTGCTCACGGTCCTGGGCGCGAGGCTCCCCCGCAAGCACCTGCTGCTCTGGCTGGTCGGCCTGTTCACGGCGGCCGCTCTGCTCAGCGCACTGGCCCCCGGGTACGGCGCGCTGCTCGTCGGGCGGGTGCTCTCGGCACTCGCCGGAGGCGCCTACGTGGGGACCGCCGCCGTCGTGGCCGCGGGTCTCGTCGCGCCGGACCGCAAGGCCAGTGCCATCGCCACGGTCTTCATGGGGCTGAGCCTCGCCAATGTCCTCGGCGTCCCCGGCGGCACCGCGCTGGGTCAGGCACTCGGCTGGCGCGCCGCGTTCTGGGGGGTGGCCGCCATCGGCGCGGTGCTGCTGGCCGCGATCGCGACGCTGGTCCCGCCGATTCCCCGACAGCAGGACACCGGCTTCCGCCGGGAGCTGGCGGCCTTCCGGCACGGCCGGGTCTGGCTCGCCCTGGCGGCGACCGCCTTCGGCTGGGCGCCCTACCTCGCCGTCCTCACCTTCATCACGCCCCTGCTCACCGAGGTCACCGGTTTCGACGACCGCACGGTCCCGCTCGTACTGGTCCTGATCGGCGTCGGCATGGTCGTGGGCACCCCGCTGGCCGGCCGGCTCGCCGACCGCGCGCTGCTGCCCACGCTCTACGGGGCACTCGCCGGGATCACGCTCGTCTCCGCGCTCCTGATCCCCGCCGTGCACAGCAAGCCCGCCGCGATCGCCGGCTTCCTCCTCTTCGGCGTCGTCGGGGCCGCGGTGATCCCGCCCTCCCAGACGCGGGTCCTGGAAGCGGCCCGAGGGGCCGACAACCTCGCGTCGGCGGCCAACGTCTCGGCGTTCAACGTCGGCAACGCGGGCGGCCCGCTGCTGGCGGGCGCGGCGCTCTCGGCGGGCCGGGGCCACACGTCGTCGCTGTGGATCGCGGCGGCCCTGGGCGCGATCGGCCTGGCCCTCGCGCTCGCCACCACGGCAGCACACCGCCGCTCGGACTGACACCGCGCGGACCCCGCCCGCCGGTGACGCGCCCATGGTGCGCGTCCCGGGCCCACGGGCGTCGAG
>NZ_JBHUAF010000017.1:0-49062 GCF_042789895.1 Kitasatospora sp. NPDC056783 | reverse complement strand
GCCCGGGATCAGTCGTCCTGGTCCTCGCCCTGGTCGTCGCCGTCGCCCTGGTGGCGGCCGGTGGCCTTGGCGAAGACCTGGGAGCTGTCGCCGGCCGGGGCGGCCGCCCCGGCCAGCAGGTCGGTGCTGGTCGAGCCGAAGAGGACGGTGTCGCCGGAGGCGTCCACGAAGGGGAGCTGCGAGGAGCCGTTGCCGGGCGAGCCGTTCGGGGTGGTCGCGACCCGCTCGGTGCGGCCGGTGCGCAGGTCCTGGCGGTAGACGTCCCAGCCCGGGTGCTGGGGGCCGGGCACCAGGTTGTCGGCGGCGGAGTCGAAGTAGACCCAGCGGTTGTCGGCGGTGATCGAGGGGTTGCCGGAGGAGCGGATCGAGCTGGTGCCGGGCAGGCCGCCGCTGACCCTGGTCACCGCGCCCGTCCTCAGGTCCCGGACGTGGAGCACCAGGTGGTAGTGGTGGCCGCCGGTCGAGCCGCCGGGCTCGGGCAGCGCGTAGACGGCGCGCCGCCCGTCGGGGCTGATCGTGGCGTCGAATCCGGCCAGGGCGAACGTGCCGTCGGGGTTCAGGCTCGCGGCGGAGAGCTTCCCGGTGGCCGCGTCGTAGGTGTAGTAGTGCGCGATCGTCGGGTGCGAGGTCAGGGACTGCCCGGCGGGCAGCGCGGCGTCGGCGCCCGGGGCGACCTCCACGTCGGCGGCCGCCGGTTCCTGGGGATCTTCGTGCGGAAGGAGGGCGGAGAGGGAGGAGAAGCCGATCGTGCGGCCGTCCGCGCTGATCGTCGGGTGGAGCGACAGGCTCTCGCCCGGCTTGCCGTCCAGGTCGTGGGAGACCAGCCGGGTCGTCCCGGTCCGGCGGTCGGTGAGGTAGACGTTGTACTTCCAGGTGTAGGGCCTGGTGAGCGAGGGCTCGGGCTCGGGCTCGGCGGTCTCCGGGACGAGGTCCTTCCGGGAGGAGACGAAGGCCACCCAGCGGCCGTCGGCGCTGATCGAGGGCGCGTACGAGGAGTGGTACTTGTCGGTGTCGGGGGTGGCGCCGGCGAGCGAGCGGCTGATCAGCTCGGTGCGGCCGGTCTTGCGGTCGCGGACGTAGAGCTCCTCGCGCCCCGGGACCTGGGCGCCGGACGCCACGTTCGAGGCGTCGCTCTCGAAGGCGACGAAGCGGCCGTTGCCGTTGATCGCGACGTAGTCGGTGGACCCGTCCAGCGCGCTGCCGTCGTCGGCCAGGTTGACCCGCTCGGTGCGGCCGGTGCGCAGGTCCCGGACGAAGGCGTCGTTGCGGCTCTTCGAGGGCTGGGACACCAGGTTCTGGGCCCAGGAGGTGAACAGGGCGTAGCGGCCGTTCGCGCTGAGGCCCTTGCTCCAGGCCTGGTCGTCGGGCGCGGCGCCGTTCAGGCCGACGCTGACCTGGGTGGTGCCGCGCGGCGCCGCGTCGGCCTGGGCGGGTGCGGCGGCGACGGCGAGTGCGACGGCGGCGGCCAGGACGGCGCCGCCGCCTGACAGCAGGCGGTTGCGGGTCGTCCGGGTGGTACGGGTCATAGGTGTCTCCCCTGTGATCGCCCGGCCGGGCTCCCTCCCGGCGACGGGCTCTCGCAGAGCCAATCGCCGGGAGGGGCGGCGGGTCAACGGGCCGGGATGAGCTTGGCGCAAAATACGTCAACTGACCTGTATGGCAAGGGAGTCAGGCCATCACGGGCGACGCAGGAAGACGTCCTGGAAGTCGTTGGGCTCGCCCGGTACCAGGTTGCCGTTGCCGCCGTCGAAGATCACCGTGTCGCCGCTCGCGTCCACGAACGGGTCGAGGGACGAGGTGGTGCTCTGCCCGCCGTCCCGGGTGAGGCTGACCCGTTCGATCCGGCCCGTCCACAGGTCGCGGCGGAACACGTCGGGGGCGCTGTTGGTGTCGCCGGGGACCAGGAAGTCGATGCCGGAGTCGAAGTAGACCCAGCGGCTGTCGGCCGTCATGACGCCGCCGATCGTGTGGCCCTTCGGAGCCTTGCCCGACACCTCGGGGTTGACCGGGGTGACCTTGCCGGTGGCCAGCTCGTGGACGTACAGGTCCCACCGGGCGCCGCCGTGGCCGGGCATTCCGGCGGCGTCCTCCGCGAGGCTGTAGACGGCGTAGCGGCCGTCCGGGCTGATCCGGCCGGCGCGGCTGCCTTCGAGTTCCCCGGCTTCGTTCAGGCTGGCGCCGGTGATCGTGCCGGTGCCGGCCGTCCAGACGTAGGTGGGGTAGGAGCGCGGCCCGCTCGCCAGCCCGGGCGTCCCGTCCCCGGGGTCCGGTCCGGCGGGAGCGGCCGGGAGGAGGTTGCGGGCCTTGGAGGTGAAGGCGACGGTGGAGCCGTCCGCGCTGATCGCCGGGTCGAGCGACTCCCGGTCCGCGGCCTGGCCGTCGGCGCCGACGGTGACCAGCCGGCTGGTGTGGGTCCAGCGGTCGGCGACGTAGACGTTGCGCCTGCCGTGGGTGTCGACGCCGGGGGCGAGGTCGGTGCGGTCGGAGACGTAGGCGACGTAGCGCCCGTTCCCGCTGATGCTGGGGCTGAGGGCGTCGGCGGCGCTCTGGTCGCCGGTGCCGGGCAGGGCGGCGGCGGTGACCAGTTCGGTGTGTCCGGTCCAGCGGTCGCGGACGAAGACATCGCTCGCGTGGGCCGGCTGGCCGGGCACCACGTTGGTCGCGGTGGTGCTGAAGGCCACGTAGCGGCCGTCGCCGCTGATCGAGGCCGTGGTGGTGGGGGCGTTGAGCCGGGAGCCGTCGTCGGCGACGCTGACCCGTTCGAGGTGGCCGTTGCGCAGGTTCCGGACGTAGACCTCGTCCGAGTTCGGGGTGCCCGTGCCGGGCAGCAGGTTGGTCGCGGTCGAGGAGAACAGCGCGGAGCGGCCGTCCGTGCTCAGCCCGAGCGCGGACGAATTCCCGTCCAGGCGCTCGCCCTTGGGGCCTTCGCTGATCCGGGCGGTGTCGCCCTTGGGGGGCTTGGCCTCGGCGGCGGGCATCGCGGCACCGGCCACGGTGGCGGCGATCAGGACGGCGGCGGTACGGGCCAGCCGGCGGTGGCTGCGTGCGGTGGTCATGGATCGTCCTCCCCTGGGGTCGCCCGGCCGGACTCCCTCCCGGCGACGGGCTCTTCGGCGGGAGCCGGTCGCCGGGAGGGCCGGGGACGACGTCGGTGTGCGGTCTCGGCGGAAAATGCTTCAACGGACTTGTACGGAAAGGGAATCAGGCCATCACGGGCGGCGCAGGAAGACGTCCGTGGCGCCGTTGGTGTCACCGGGGACCAGGTTGCCGTCCCCGGCGTCGAAGAGGACCGTGTCGCCGCCTTCGTGGACCCGCGGGTTCTCGGCGGCGGTGTTGCTCTGGCCGCCCTCCCGGGTGAGGCTGACCCGCTCGATCCGTCCGGTCCACAGGTCGCGGCGGAAGACGTCGCTGACGCCGTTGGTGTCGTCGGGCACCAGGTTGTCGGCGGCGGAGTCGAAGTACGCCCAGCGGCCGTCGGCCAGGACGGGGTGGTAGGCGCTCTCGGTGGTCGTGGTGCCCGGCAGGAAGGCGTTCAGCTGGGTGAGCCGGCCGGTGGCGAGTTCCCTGGCGTACAGGTCCATCCGGTAGCGGTAGGAGTTGGGTGCGAGGCGGACGGGCAGGCCGAAGAGGGCGTAGCGCCCGTCGCGGCTGAGCCGGGCTCCGACGCTGACGCCGCGCAGTTGCCCCTCGTCGTCCACGCTGGCGCCGGAGATCGTGCCGGTGTCGGCCCTCCACACGTAGTACGGGTAGAAGCGGGGAGCCGACAGGGGCGCCGCGCCGTCGGCGGGCTCAGCGGCGGGCTCCGGGGCGGCGTGCTCGGCCGGGACCGGGGCCTGTGACCGCAGGTTGCCGGCCCGGGAGGCGAAACCGATGGTGGATCCGTCCGCGCTGATCATAGGGTTGGAGGAGGAGTTGTTGGCGGGCCCGCCGTCCGCGCCGGGGGTGACCAGCCTGGTGGTGCCGGTCCGGCGGTCGGCGAAGAAGACGTTGAAGTAGCGCCCGCTCTGGCCCGGGGCGAGATCGGTGCGGCTGGAGGCGTAGGCGACGTAGCGGCCGTCCCGGCTCAGGGTCGGGTGGTCGGAGTAGCCGTTGTTCCCGCTCCCGCTGCCCGGGGCGTCCGCGGTGATCAGTTCGGTGCTTCCGGTCCAGCGGTCGTGGACGAAGACATCGCTGGGGTGCGCCACCTGGCCGGGGACGACGTTGGTGGCGCTGGTGCTGAAGGCCACGTAGCGGCCGTCGCCGCTGATCGAGGCGTCCGAGGTGGGGGCGTTCAGCCGGGAGCCGTCGGCGGCGACGCTGACCCGCTCGACCTTCCCGTTGCGCAGGTCCCGGACGTAGACCTCGTCCGTGTTCGGGGTGCCGGCCCCGGGCAGCAGGTCGGTGGCGGCCGAGGTGAACAGGGCGAGGCGGCCGTCGTCGCTCAGCCCGAGCGCCTTCGACGGACCGTCGAGCTGTTCGCCCTTGGCGGTCTCGCTGACCCGGGCGGTGTCGCCCTTGGGCGGCTTGGCCTCGGCGGCGGGCATCGCGGCGCCGACCACGGCGGCGGTGATCAGGACGGCGGCGGTACGGGCCAGCCGGCGGCGGGTGCGTGCGGTCGTCATCGATCGTCCTCCCCTGGGGTCGCCCGGCCGGACTCCCTCCCGGCGGCGGGCTCTCGCAGAGCCAACCGTCGGGAGGGCCGGTGGTCAACGGCCGGGGGAGATCCCGTCGGGAAATACGTCAACAGACGTATCCGGCAAGGGAGTCAGGGGTTCAGAGGCGGCGCCGGAAGACGTCCATGGCGGTGTTGGAGACGCCCGGGACCAGGTTGCCGTCGTGGGCGCTGAACAACAGCGTCGTGTCGTCGGCGTCGACCTGCGGGAAGCGGGCGTCGGTGTCGGTCTGCGCGCCGTCCGCCGTGAACGTGACCCGCTCGGTGCGGCCGGTCTCCAGGTCGTGTCGGAAGACGTCGGCCTGCCCGTTGGTGTCGCCGGGGACCAGGTCGGCGACGTCGGAGGCGAAGTACACCCAGCGGTCGTTCAGCGGCATCACCGGGTCGGAGGAGGAGTCGCGGTTGGTGGCGCCGGACAGCGGCTTGCTGACCTTGGTGGTCTTCCCGGTGGCCAGTTCGCGGACGTAGACGTCCTTGTGGACGCCGTGCGAGCCGGGCCGGCCGCCGTCCTCGAAGACGGTGTAGGCCGCGTAGCGGCCGGAGGGGCTGATCCGTCCGTCGGTGCCGGCCTCGGTGAACTCGCCGGCCTCGTCGTAGCTGGCGCCCGTGGTCTTCCCGGTGCGGGCGTCCCAGACGTAGTACGGGTAGGTGCGGATGGCGGCCAGGCCCGCGCGGTCGGCGGCGGCGCCCCGCGGGGCCGGCGCGGTGTCGGCGGTGTCGGCGGCGTCCGCCGCGAGGGCGGCGGGCGGGGTCCGGTCGGCAGGGAGCAGGTTGCCCGCCCGCGAGTTGAAGCCGATGACGCTGCCGTCCGCGCTGATCGTCGGGCGGTAGGAGTTGTTGTCGGCCGGGGTGCCGTCGGCGCCGGTGGTGACCAGGCGGGTGGTGTGGGTCCAGCGGTCGGTGACGAAGACGTTGTACTTGCCGCGGTGCACGCCGGGGGCGAGGTCGGTGCGGTCGGAGGCGTAGACCACGTAGCGGCCGTCGAAGCTGATGGCGGTGTCGAGGGTGTTGCGGCCGCTCTGGTCGTCTCCGGCGCCGGAGACGCCGTCGCCGGCGGTGATCAGCTCGGTGCGGCCGGTCCAGCGGTCCCGGACGAAGACGTCGGTCGGGTGCTTGACCTGCCCGGGCACCACGTTGCCGGCGTAGCTGACGAACACCACGTACCGGCCGTCGCCGCTGATCTCCCCGGTGTAGCTGCCGCCGTCCAGCGAGGAGCCGTCGTCGGCGACGCTGACCCGCTCCAGGTGGCCGTTGCGCAGGTCGCGGACGTAGATGTCGCCCGCGGACCCGGCGCCGCCGGGCAGCACGTCGGCCGCCCACGAGGAGAACAGGGCCAGCCGGCCGTCGCCGCTCAGCCCGAGGGCGAAGGACTCGCCGTGGAACGACTCGCCCTTGGGGCCCTCGCTGACCCGGGCGGTGTCGCCCTTGGGCGGCTTGGCCTCGGCGGCGGGCATCGCGGCGCCGGCCACGGCGGCGGCGACCAGGACGGCGGCCGTACGGGCGAGCCGGCGGCGGGTGCGTGCGGTGGTCATGGATCGTCCTCCCCTGATGACGGTGCCGGGCCCTCGACCCCCGCGGCCCGGTGGGACTGAGCCAAGCGCCGGGCCCGGCGGGCGGTCAACGACCGGGACGGATCTCGTCCGGAAATGCGCTCTCGGTGGTAGGCGCGGCCGAAACCCCCCGACGCCGCTCTTCCGGGATCGCCGGCCGGCCGGCCGCGCCACGCTGGCAGAATTGACCCGTGATCGACGCACGACGGCTGCGGACCCTGCGGGCCGTGGCGGACCACCGCACCGTGACCGCCGCGGCGGCCGCCCTCTACCTGACCCCCTCCGCGGTCTCCCAGCAGCTGGCCGCCCTGGAACAGGAGACCGGCCACCACCTGCTCGCCCGGGAGGGCCGGGGCGTGCGGCTGACCGCCGCCGGGGAGATCCTGCTCGGCCACGCCGACGTGGTGCTCGCCCAGCTGGAGCGGGCCGAGGCCGACCTCGCCGCGTACAGCGCGGGCGTCTCCGGGGAGGTCACCGTGGCCTCCTTCGCCACCGCCATCGCCTCGGTGCTCGCCCCCGCCGTCGGCCTGCTCGCCGAGCGCGCGCCGGGGGTGCGGCTCAAGGTGCTGGACGCCGAGGGCGACGCCAGCCTGCCGATGGTCCTGGACGGCCGGGCCGACCTCGCGGTGGCCGTCGAGTACCGGGGCGCCCCGCGCGCCGACGACGCCCGGCTGACCAGGGTGCCGCTGTACGCCGAGCCCTTCGAGGCCGTGCTGCCGCTCGGCCACCGGCTGGCCGCCGAGTCCGGCCCGCTGGCCGTCGCCGCGCTGGCCGACGAGCCCTGGATCGGCCCGTACCCGGGCAACCCCTGCCACGACGTGGTGCTGCTGGCCTGCGAGCACGCCGGGTTCCAGCCCCGGCTGCTGCACTCCTCTGACGACTTCCGGGCCGTGGTCGCGCTCGCCTCGGCGGGCCTCGGGGTGGCGCTGGTGCCGCGTTCGGCGCTGCGCGGCGTCGACCTCGGGCGGGTCGCGGTGCGCCCGGTGGACAGCGAGCTCGCCACCCGCCGGGTCTTCGCCGCCGTCCGGGCCGGCGCCGACGGCCACCCGCTGATCCGGCCGGTCCTGGACGCCCTGGCCGAGGCCGCCGCCTCGGGCGGGTGAGCCGGCCCGCCTGCGCCGGCCCGGTGGCTCGACGGTGCCCGCCCGGTCAGCCGACGGCCGGTGCGGCGGAGCTGCCGTCGGGGCGGACTCCGGCGAACTCGTCGAGGACGGCCACCCGCAGCTCGTGGGCGCCGTCCGGGCGGCTCTGCTCGTAGTACAGGTACCAGCGGCCGCGGGCGGAGACGAGGTCGGCGTACCGGACGTCCAGCCAGGGGCCGTCCGGGGTCAGGCGCCGCCAGTCGCGCAGGTCGGCGGAGGCGGCGAGGCCGCAGCGCTCCTCGTAGTTGCCGGAGGCGTCGGCCGAGCCGTCGTAGAGCGCGAGCCAGCCGCCCCGGCCGTCCGGGAGGACGGCGGTGATCCGGGACTCGTAGCCGTCCCAGGCGCCGGCCGGGCCGACGTCCAGGGCCTCGGCGGCCCGGCCGGGCGGGGCGGTGACGCGCAGCCCGTCCGGGGACACCGCGAGCGCGGTGGGCTGGACGGTGAGGCCGGTGGTGTGGATGTCGGCGTCGGCGTGGGCGCGGGACCGCTCCTCGGGGGTGAACGGCCGGGCGCGGGAGACGGTGGTGAACAGGTGGACGCCGTTCCCGGTGTCGAGCAGGTACGGGTCCTTGACGCCCTCGGTGCCGGTGCCCGCGGCGGTGAGCACGGGGGTGCGGGCGGCGAGGTCGAAGGACCCGGGGGAGTCGGCGCGCAGGGCGTCGACCCGCCAGCGGTTGTCGGCCGGGTCGACGTAGCTGAGGTGGAGCAGGTAGCCGTCCTCGCGGGGCAGCAGGGCGAGGCGCTCCATCGACGGGGAGCCGAGCTCGTCGCGCCGGACGGACCACAGGTCGTCGAAGGCGATGCCGTCGGTGCTCTCGGCCACGGCGCAGCGCCAGCCCCGGTCGGGCCCGTCCGCGGTGCCGCGCGGACGGCGCTCGCGGTAGGTGAGCAGGAAGCGGTCGAGGTCCGGCTCGTACCGGACGCCGGGGCAGCCGGCCCAGTAGCCGGGTTCGGGGCGCTCGGGGGCGCGGACCAGGTGGGAGCCGCCCAGGTCGGGTGCGGCGGGCAGGGGGGAGTGGGGCATCGGGACCGTCCTTCGGGGGAGGGGGAGGGGGAGGCGAAGAGGGGAGGCAGGGGATCGTGAGGGGATCACCGGGGGTCGGAGAAGTTTCTATCAGATCGATCAAAAGTCTGAGCAGTCCGCGGAAGGCATCGCCCGACCCGCCGACCTGCATCTCACTGCTTCCACCAGCTGATCTTCTGTGAATCCCGTGTTTCGCCCGATGGCGATCACGCGACACCGAACGGCCGACCCTTGACCACCCCCGGGAGATCACGGCTAGCTTCTTCTCACAGTCGATCAAACATCGCCGCCCGCGACCCGAGGAAGCCCACCCCGATGACCGCCCCCACCACCGACGCGCCCGGCTACGCCGGCCTGGGCCTGTACGTCGGCGACCTCCACAACCACTGCGGCATCAGCTACGGCCACGGGAGCATCGAGGACGCCTACGCCAACGCCCGGCTCCAGCTCGACTTCGCCAGCGTCACCGGCCACGGCTGGTGGCCCGACCTGCCCGAACGCACCCCCGAGCTGGCGAGCCTGGTCGACTACCACACCGAGGGCTTCGCCCGGCTGGCCGGGCTCTGGGACCACGTCCAGGACGTCACCGCCGCCGCCCACGAGGACGGCCGCTTCGTCACCTTCCAGTCCTTCGAGTGGCACAGCCTCGCGTACGGCGACCACTGCGTGTACTTCGACGGCCCGCGCGGCGAGATCATCCGGGCGGCCGACCTGGACGAGCTGCGCGCCCGGCTCCGGACGCTCGCCGCGCGGGGCGTCCGGACCTGGGCCCTGCCGCACCACATCGGCTACGGGCCGGCCCGCCGCGGCATCGACTGGGCCTCCTACACCGAGGAGTTCGCCCCGGTGGTGGAGATGGTGTCGATGCACGGCTGCGCCGAGTCCGACGAAGCTCCGCGCACCTACCTGCACACCATGGGCCCGCGCGCCGCCGCCGGGACGGCCGTCCACGGCCTGCGCCTGGGCCACCGCTTCGGGCTGATCGGCTCCACCGACCACCACAGCGCCTTCCCCGGCAGCCACGGACACGGCCGGGTGGCGGTCTGGGCGCCGGAACTGACCCGCGACGGGATCTGGAACGCCGTCCGGCAGCGCCGCACCTACGCGATCACCGGCGACCGCATCCTGCTCGCCACCTCCGTGAACGGCGCGCCGATGGGCGCCGAGGCCGCCTCCGCCGACCGGCGCCGGATCGAGGTCACCGTCCGGGGCCTGGACGCGCTCGACCACGTGGAGGTGCTGCGCAACGGCGTCCCGGTCCACCGGGTCAGCCGCCCCGAACTCCTCGCCGGGGCCGGGGAAGCGGACGCCTTCACCGGGACCCTGGGCTTCGCGGTCGGCTGGGGCCGGCGCGGCGAGCAGGTCCGGTGGGACGTCTGGCTGCGGGTGGAGGGCGGCCGGCTGCTGGACGTCCAGCCCCGGCTGCGCGGCCCGGAGACGGTCGCGCCGGCCGAGGCCGAGCCGGACACCTACCGGCCGTCCGCCTGGGAGCGCACCGGACCGGGCGAGGTCCGGCTGCGGACCGTCACCGACGGCAACCCCAACACGGCCACCGACAGCACCCAGGGCTTCTCCCTGCGGGTCGAGGGCGACGCGCGGACGCGGCTGGTCGCCGTCGTCAACGGCGTCGAGACGGCCCACGCCGTCGGCGAGCTGCTGGCCGGCGCGCGGACCGGCTTCACCGGCGGGTTCGTCTCCGGCGCCTACCGCTTCGACCGGGCCGTGCCGGACCGGGAGGCCACCGCCGACTTCGAGCTGACCGACGAACGCCCGGACGGCGACGGCGACTTCTACCACGTGAGGGTGCGGCAGCTGAACGACCAGTGGGCCTGGTCCAGCCCGACCTGGGTCGGACCGGCCGACTCCTGTCGCCGGGCCGGTTGACCCCTCCCAGGGTCGACCGGCCCGGACCACCGGCCGCCCGTCCCCGCACGAACCCCGAAGGAGAAGAACCATGACCCGCCTCCCCGCCCGCCTCGCCGGCGCAGTGCTCACGGCCGCCCTGGCCGTCGCCGCCGCCGCTCCCGCCCACGCCGCCGCCCCGGCCCCCGCGCCCGCGACGGTGTCCGGCACCGACGTCTTCGCCGACGACTTCGAGTCCGGCACCGTCTCCGCCTGGACCCGCCAGCGGATCGACGGCAACGGCAGCATCACCGTGGCCCCCGCGCCCGGAGGCGGCACCGGCCTGGCCGCCCGCTTCAGCGTGCCGGACGACGGCGCCTCCTACCGCTCCGAGGTCGCCGTCAACTCCCTCGGCTGGGGCAGCTACCGCTTCGCCCTCGCCGACTACCTGCCCGCCGACTGGGTGCGCACCTCCACCGAGACGATCCTCGCCCAGTGGCACGGCTACCCGCTGGCCGACGGCAGCGACACCAAGCCGCCGATCGCGCTGACCGTCAAGGACGGCAGCTGGCGGCTCAAGGTGCACTGGCTGACCGACCCGACCACCGTCCAGGAGGCGGTGATCCCGCTCGGCGACGTGCAGTTCGGCCACTGGAACCAGTGGGCCTTCGACATCACCTGGTCCACCGCCACCACCCCCGGCGCCATCACCGTGTTCCGGGACGGCGCGCAGGTCGGCGCGTACAGCGGCCTCAACAACTACCACCAGAACCAGTCGCCGTACTTCAAGACCGGCATCTACCGGGCCAACTGGAACCCGGCCAAGAACATCCCCTACCCCACCGGCGGCCCCGACGTGGTGGCCTGGAGCGACAGCGTCGTCGTGACCAGGTACTGACCCGCACCCGCCCGATCCGGCCGTACGGCCCACCCGCACCACCCACACCACCCGCACCACCCGCACCACCCGCGTCCCCCGAGAACCGAAGAGGTAGCACCACCATGAGCGACGCAGCCCGTCACCACGGCCTGCCCCGAAGAGGCTTCCTGGGCCTGAGCGCCGGCGCGGTCCTGCTGGCGGCGGGCTGCCGCTCCGCCACCGACGACGCGGCCGGCGGGGCCGCGGCCCCCGCCACCGCCTCCGCGCCGGACCTCCAGATCGTCTACGGCGCCGCCCCCGACCCCACCCAGCTGCTCCACCGCGGCCCGGACACCCCGGTGTTCGTCAACCTGGTGCTCGACCGGCTGGTCGACCTCGACCCGCAGACCCTCCAGCCCGTGCCGTGGCTCGCCACCTCCTGGGAGTGGAGCGCCGACCGCACCCGACTGGTGCTCAAGCTGCGCGAGGACGTCACCTTCCACGACGGCCGCCCGCTCAGCCCGGACGACGTCGTCTTCTCGCTCACCGGCGCGACCAAGACCTCCCAGGTCAAGCCGCTGCTGGAGCGGATCGCCGACATCCGGGCCAGCGCCGCCGACGAGGTCACCCTCACCCTCGCCAAGCCCACCAGCAACCTGTTCGACGCGCTCGCCTTCAACCCCGTGGTGGACGCCCGCGGCTACGTCGACGGCAAGGCCGCCGAGAAGGTCAACGGCACCGGGCCCTTCACCTGGCAGTCGTTCAAGGGCGGCAACCAGCTCGACCTCGCCCGCTACGACCGCTACTGGCAGAGCGGCCGGCCCCACTTCGAGCGGATCACCGTCCGGTCGGTGACCAGCAGCCAGGCCGCGCTGTCCGCCCTCCAGTCCGGGCAGTCCCACCTGATCGGCGCGGTGCCCGGGCGCGACCTCAAGGTGCTCGGCGGGAACCCGGCCTACGCGGTGCAGTCCGCCAAGTCCTCCTACCAGCAGGCGTTCCTCGGCGTGAACGTCACCACCAAGCCCTTCGACGACCGCCGGGTGCGCCAGGCCCTCCAGTACGCGGTGGACCGCGACCGCGTCGTCGCCCAGGTGTACGGCGGCCACGCCGAGGCCAGCAGCCTGCCCTGGCCCTCCCACACCCCCGGCGTCACCCCCGACCAGGTCACCCGCTACCCGCACGACCCGGACAAGGCCCGCGGGCTGCTCCGGGAGGCCGGCGCGGAAGGCACCCGGGTGCCGCTCACCGCCGCCAACTCGCCGGTCTTCGCCTCCCTCGTGGAACTCGTCAAGTACGACCTGGAGCAGGCCGGGTTCGGCGTCGACGTCCAGCTGCTGGACAACGCCGCCATCCAGCCGAAGATCCAGCAGGGCACGCTGGAGGGGCTGTTCATCGCCAACCACGGCATGGTCAGCGTCTCCCCGCTGAGCGGGATCACCGTCTCCGGCCCGCTCCAGGTCGGCCGGAACACCTCGCACGTCACCGACCCCGCCTACGCCGAGCTCCAGACCCGCGCCTTCGCCGCCGTCGACGAGCAGGCCCGAGCGGACGTCAACCACGAACTGTCCGAGTACCTGCTCACGGAGTCCTTCCACATCACCCTCGCCCACGCCTGGGAGACCTACGCGCTGGCCTCCTCGGTGCACGGCGTGGCCACCAGCGCGCTCGGCTACCTGCGGCTCGACGACACCCGCCGCACCGCCTGACGCGTCGCCCCAGGACGACCCCCACCGTCCTGGGCCGGACGCGCCCGGCACCGCCCCGACCACCCGGAGAACCCCCGTGCCCTACTGGACCAGAAAGGCGGCCGGCGCGCTGGCCACGCTCTGGCTCGCCTCCGTCGCCGTCTTCCTGCTGCTCCGCCTCGCCCCCGGCGACCCGGTGTCCGCCGCGCTCGGCGCCGAGGCCGACCAGGAGCAGCGCGACCGGCTCGCCGACAGCCTCGGCGTCGACCGGCCGATGCCCGTCCAGTACCTGGGCTGGCTGCGCGGGCTGCTCACCGGCGACCCGGGCAGTTCCTTCCACTACCGGGAACCGGTCACCCGGCTGATCGGTCAGAGCGTCGGCAGCACCGTCCAACTCGCCCTCGCCGCAGGCCTGCTGATGCTGGTCCTCGGACTGCTGCTGGGCGTCGCCCTGGCCGCCGAGCGCCGCGGCCGGCTCGCCCGGGCGCTCGACCCGCTGGCCACCGCCCTGCTGGCGCTGCCGGTGTACGTCACCGCCGTGCTGTTCGTCTTCGTCTTCGCGGTCCTGCTGCGGGTGCTGCCGGCCGGCGGGGAACGGGACCTGTTCGGCGCGCCGGACCTCGCCGTCCAGTACCTCGCCCTGCCCGCCGTCGCGCTCGCGCTGCCGGGGTCGGCGGTGCTGGCGAGGCTGCTCGCCACCGAACTGCGGCGCACCCGCCAGGAGGAGTTCGTGCTGACCGCCGTCGCCAAGGGGGCGTCACCCCGACGGGTCCTCGCGCGCCACGTACTGCCCAACAGCCTGGCGCCGTTCTGCGTCGAGTTCGGCCTGCACCTGGGCGAACTGCTGGGCGGCGCGGTCGTCGCCGAACAGCTCTTCGCCCGCCACGGGCTCGGCCAGTTGCTGCTGGACGCCATCAACCAGCGGGACTATCCCGTCGCCCAGACCCTGATCATGCTCGCGATCGCGGTCGCCGTACTCGTCCAGCTCGGCTCCGAGCTGCTGGTCGGCCGGCTCGACCCGCGGATCGCCCGGGCCGGCACCGGGGAGGACCGATGACCACCACCGCCTCCGCTCCCGCACCCCGCCGCCGCCCAGCGCTGCCGGCACTCCCGGCCGCGCTGCGCACCCGTCGCGGGCGCACCGGCACGCTGCTCGTCCTCGCGGTGGTGCTGCTGGGACTGCTCGGCCCGCTGCTCGCCGCCGACCCCTACCAGCAGGGCCCGGACGCCCTGGCCGGGCCCTCGGCGGCCCACCTGCTGGGCACCGACGAGGTCGGACGGGACCTGCTCGCCCGGGCGCTGGCCGGAATCCGCACCGAGCTGCTGGTCTGCCTGCTGGCCGTCCCGGCGGCCGCCGTGCTGGGCACCGCGCTGGGCCTGCTGGGCGGCCTGAACCGGCTGCTCGGCGAGGCCGTCCAGCGGCTGTTCGACCTGCTGCTCGGGCTCCACGGACTGCTGCTCGGCCTCGCGCTCGCCCTGCTGGTGCGTCCGGGCCTGGGCAGTGTGGTGGCCACCATCGTGCTCAGCGCGCTGCCCTCCTTCGGCCGCCAGGCGCGGGCCGCCCTGCTCTCCCAGCTGGCCCGCGACCACGTGGTGGCGGCCCGGGTGCTCGGCGTGCCGCGCGGCCGCGTCCTGCGTCGCCACGTGCTGCCGAACGTGGTCGACGCCACGACCGCGCTGCTGGCCGTGGCGATGGCGAACGCCGTGAAGATCGAGGGCGGGCTGAGCGTGCTCGGCCTCGGCATCCAGCCGCCCGCGCCCTCGCTCGGCACGATGATCAACACCGGCTCCAAGTACCTCTTCCTGTACCCGGGTTACGCCCTGGCGCCGGTCGCCCTGCTCGGGCTGCTGGTGTTCGGCCTGACCCTGCTCGCCGACTCGTTCAACCGGGAGAGACTGCGGTGACCACGACCGAGACCGTCCAGGACCCGAGCGCCGCCGTCGTGCCGGGCGCGCCGTTGCTGGAGGTGCGCGGCCTGCGCGTCGCGGCCGGCGGCGGCGAGGCCGTGCGCGGGGTGGACTTCACCGTGCGGCCGGGCGAGATCCTCGGCCTGGTCGGCGAGTCCGGCTCCGGCAAGACCCTCACTGCCCTGGCCGTCAACCGGATGCTGCCGCCGGGCTGCCGCACCACGGCCGGCACCGTCCGGTTCGACGGCACCGACCTGCTCGCGCTGCCCGAGCCCGCCGTGCGCGCGGTGCGCGGCCGCCGGATCGGCATGGTCTTCCAGGACCCGCTGGCCTACCTCAACCCCCGGATGCCGATCGGCCGCCAGCTCGCCGAGGCCGCCCTCGTCCACGGGGCGAGCCGCCGCGAGGCCCGGGCCCGGGCGCTCGAC
This sequence comes from Kitasatospora sp. NPDC056783, assembly GCF_042789895.1. Classification (NCBI taxonomy): domain Bacteria; kingdom Bacillati; phylum Actinomycetota; class Actinomycetes; order Kitasatosporales; family Streptomycetaceae; genus Kitasatospora; species Kitasatospora sp. NPDC056783. The sequence continues at coordinate 33,973 of NZ_JBHUAF010000017.1, read as the reverse complement.
CTGCTCGACCTGGTCGGCATCGACGGGGCCGCGCGCCGCTACCGCGACCGGCCGCACGAGTTCTCCGGCGGCATGCGCCAGCGGGTGCTGATCGCGATGGCGATGGCCAACCGGCCCGAGCTGCTGATCGCCGACGAGCCGACCACGGCGCTGGACCCCAGCACCCGGGTGGAGATCCTGGACCTGCTGGTCCGGCTGCGCGACGAGACCGGCACGGCCGTCCTGCTGATCACCCACGACCTCGGCGTGGTGGCCCGCGGCTGCGACACCGTCCAGGTGATGTACGCCGGGCGGATCGTCGAACGGGCCCCGAAGCGCGACCTGCTGGGCGGACCGCGACACCGGTACACCGCGGGGCTGCTGGCCGGGGTGCCCCGGCTGGACGGCCCGCCCGGCGTACCGCTCACCGTGATCGGAGGGCGCCCACCGGCGGTCGGCGAGGCACCGGCCGGCTGCGCCTTCGCCCCGCGCTGCGCGGCCGCCGTCGAGCGCTGCGCGAGCGAGGCGCCGCCGTGGTCGGGCGGCGGCGAGTCCGGCTTCGCCTGCCATCTTCCGGTGTCCCACGCCATGGTGACGGATCGTCAGCCGGCGGCCGTGGAGCGGGAGGTGGAGCCGGCCGCGGAGCCCGTCCTGGTCGCCGAGGACCTCACCGTCCGCTACGGCCGGCGACGGCCCCCGGCCCTGGAGGGGGTGAGCCTGAGCGCCGCGCCCGGCCGGGCGGTGGGAGTGATCGGCGAGTCCGGCTCCGGGAAGTCCACCCTGGCCCGGGCGCTGCTCGGACTGCTGACCCCGCAGGGCGGGACGGTCCGGGTGGCGGGCCGCTCCTGGGTCGAGGCCGGCCGTGCCGAGGAGCGCGAGCTGCGGCGCCGGGTGCAGATGGTCTTCCAGGACCCGTACGCCTCGCTCAGCCCCCGGATGACCGTGCGCGAGGCGCTGGCCGAACCGCTGGCCGCCCACGGTCTGCGGGACCGGCGGGAGCCGGGTGACCTGTGCGAACTGGTCGGCCTGCCCGAGGCGGTGCTCGACGCCCGGCCGCACCGCCTCTCCGGCGGCCAGCGCCAGCGGGTCGCGATCGCGCGCGCCCTCGCCGTCGGCCCGCGGGTGCTGGTCGCCGACGAGCCGACCTCGGCCCTGGACGTCTCGGTCCAGGCGCAGATCCTCAACCTCTTCGCCGACCTGCGCGAACGGACCGGCGTCGGGCTGGTGTTCATCTCGCACGACCTCGCGCTGGTCCGGCACCTGTGCGACGAGGTGCTGGTGCTGCGGCACGGCCGGGTGGTCGAACGGGCCCCCGCCGCCGAGCTGTTCGCGGCCCCCGCCCACCCGTACACCCGGGAGCTGCTGGCGGCCGCCGGCTCCCCGATCCCGTCCCGCCCCTGACCCGCCCCTGACCCGACCCTGGAGAACCATGCCTACCGTGCCCCCTTCGCGTCGCCAACTCCTGCTCGGCACCGGCGCGGTGGCCGCGCTCTCGGCCCTCGGGCCGGTCGGGGCCGCCGCCGCCACCGGGCCGGAGGTGACCGGACTCGGCCCCGGGAACGCCGACTTCCCGCTGATGAGCGCGACGCTGATCGGTGAGACCCTGTGGATCGGGTCGCGCAACCTCGCCCCCGCCCGGGTGATCGGCTACCACCTGCCGACCGGCCGGGTGACCGCCACCGTCGAGCTGCCCACCGGCAACTTCGTCCAGGGCTCGGCCGCCCGGGACGGCGTGCTCCACCTCGGCGTCACCGACGCCCCCGGCGCGGCCAACCTCTACCGCTACGACGGCACGCTGACCGCGCTCGGCACCGTCCCCGGCGCCGACGTGCGCGACGTGGCCCTCGCGCCCGACGGAACGCTCTACGCGACCGGACGGCAGAAGGGCCGGGCCGCCGGCCCCGGGCTGTACGCCTGGGACCCGGCCACCGGCGCCGTCACCGAGGTCGCCTCCCCGGCGCCGAACGCCACCCAGGGCCGCGCCGTCGCGGCCACCGCGACCCACGCCTACCTCGGCGTCGGCAGCAACCTCGCGGGCGGCGGCGGGGCGACCCGGGCGAGCCTGTTCGCCGTCGAGCGGGCCACCGGCACCGTCACCGACATCACCCCGCCCGACCTGCGGGGCGACACGATCATCCGCCGGATCACCGTCCTCGGCGACGACCTGCTGGCGGTGTCCACCGAGGGCGCGCCCGCCCACGTGGCGCTGCTCGACCCGGCGGGCCACCGGGTGCTGCGCTCCTTCGCCGTCCCCGGCACCAAGAGCGTCACCAACTTCCAGCGCCGGGGGGACACCCTCTGGTTCACCTCCACCGAGCACGGCGTGCTGTGGCGCCACGACCTCGCCACCGGCGCGCTGGAGCAGCTCGCGGTCCCGGTGCCGGACGGCAACTCCTGGGGACTCGGCCGGCTCGGCGACACCCTCGCGGGCGTCACCGAGGGCGGCACCGTGTGGACCCTGGACCTCGGCACCGGGGCCGTCGCCACCCGGGACCTGGTGGAGGCGGGGGCACCCGCCGCCGCCCAGCTCGGCATGTCGGTGGCGGCCCGCGCCGGGCGGGTGTACGTCGGCGGCAACGGCTCGCTCGCCCTGCACGACCTGGCCGCCGGAACCGTCCGCAAGCTCCCGGTGCCGGGCGAGGCCAAGGACACCCTGGTCCTCGACGACGGCACCCTCTACCTGGGCGTCTACTCCTCGCAGGGCATCTGGCGCTACCGTCCGGGCGTCGACCGGGCACCCGTCCAGGAGGCGGCGCTGCCCCAGGAACAGAACCGGCCGCAGGCGATCAAGCTGGACCCGGACAGCGGGCTGCTGCTGCTCGGCGTCCAGGCCGACACCACCGGCGGCGGCTCCTTCGTCACCTACCGCCCGGGCAGCGGCCGGCCCACGGTGCACACCGACCCGCTCGGCCCCGAGCAGCTGGTGCGGGCCGTGGCCGTCGGGCAGGGACAGGCCTTCCTCGGCGGCGACAACGCCCGGCCCACCGGCCCGCGCGGCGACCTGGCCGCCTGGGACCCGGTGGCCGGCCGCGAGCTGTGGCGCACCGCGACCGACCTGGGCGCGGGCGTCAGCAGCCTCGCGGTGCTCGGGCACACCCTGTACGGCCTGACGGTGGACGGCCGGGCGTTCACCGTCGACCTGCGCGGATCGCGGCGGCCCGGGTTCGCGCCCGTGGTCGGGCGGCGGGCCGACCTGAGGGCGGTGTCCGGCGCCAACCCGCGGCTGCTGGCCGTCGGAGGGAAGCTGTACGGGGTCAGCGAGCGCACCCTGTTCCGGCTGGACCGCGACACCCTGGCCGCCACCGTGCTGGTCCGGCTGGACGCCGAGTGGTACAGCGGCGCCCGGCTGGCCGCGGACGAGGACGGTGTGCTCTACACGCTGCGCGGGCGCGAGCTGATCGCCGTCCGCCCGTAGGACGTCGCGGGACACGGTGCGAGGGGCCGGCCCGAACGGGCCGGCCCCTCCGTCGTCGGCCCCTCCGTTGCCTGCTCGTCCGCCGTCGGGCCCCTCCGTCGTCGGACGCTCAGTCCGCGGCGCGCGGGACGAAGCGCGCGAACGGGTCGCCGGCCCGTTCGGAGTGCTGGGACAGCAGGGCCCGGAACCGGTCGAGCAGCGCCGCGTGCCGGGCGTCGACCGCGAGGTTGACCAGCTCGCCGGGGTCGGCGGCGAGGTCGAAGAGCTGCTCCCGGTGGTCGCCCCAGGCGTAGCAGACGTACTTGTGGCGCCCGGACCGGACCATCCGGCCCAGGGCGTTGTTGAAGCCGGGTATCTCCCAGCGGGTCTCCACCACCACGCTGTCGTGCGGCCGCGGCGCGCGGACGCTGCGGCCGGGCAGCCCGTCCGGCGCCTCGACGCCGGCCAGGTCGCAGAGCGTCGGGATGAGGTCGAGCCCGGCCGCGACCAGCCGCTCGTCGACCGCGCCGGCGGGCAGCCCGGGAGCGGTGACCACCAAGGGCACCCGCACGCACTCCTCGTACAGGGCCCACTTCTGGTTCCAGCGGTGGGCGCCCGCGCCGTCGCCGTGGTCGGAGCTGAACACCACCACGGTCTCCCGGTTCCCGCCGCGGTCCGCGAGGGCCGCCAGCAGCAGGCCGATGTGGTGGTCCACCCGCTCCACCAGGGCGTAGTAGGCGTGCCGGTAGCGGCGCCAGTCGTCCTCCCGCCACTCGGCGGTCGGGTGGGTGTGCGGCTGGGCCAGCCGGGCCAGCCGGGGCAGCGCCGGATCGTACGGTCCGACCGGGAAGTTGGGCGGCAGCGGCGGGAGTTCGGGGACGGGCGGGGCGGGCGGCAGCGGGCCGGTGCGCGGGTCCTGGCCGCGCGCCCACTCGCAGATGCCGTGCGGCTCCAGGAAGGAGGCGACCAGCAGGAACGGCTGGTCGCGCGGTGCCCGGACGAACGCGGCGGCGGCGCGGGCCAGCCCGGCGTCGTCCCCGCCGGCCGGGTGGATCCGGCGGAAGCCCCGGTCGGCGGGCAGGTCGAGCTCCGGCAGGTGCCACTTGCCGCCGTAGCCGCAGTCGTAGCCGGCCTCGGTGAACAGCCGCCCCAGCAGCGGGTCCTCGGGGCCGCCGGTGTTGCCGGTGACGCCGACGGTGCTGGGAAGCCGGCCGGTCATCAGGCTGGCCCGGGACGGGGTGCAGAGCGGCTGGGCGCAGTAGGCGTTGGGGTAGCGGGTACCGGCGGCGGCGAGCGCGTCCATCGCGGGGGTGCGCAGGTACGGGTTCCCGGCGGCGCTCATCGCGTCCGCGGTCTGCTGGTCCGTCAGGATCAGCACCACGTCGGGGCGGTGCCTCGGCAGAAGGTCCGGCATGGGTCAGGCCATCCGTTCGTAGGTGTGCGGGTCGAGTGCCCGGCGCAGCGGCGCGCCGCTCAGCCAGCGCTCGAACTCGCCGACGACCAGGTCGCCGAGGCGCCGGCGCTCCAGCCCCCGGCTGCCGGCCAGGTGCGGGGTGACCACCACGTTGGGCAGGGTGAACAGCGGTGAGCCGGGCAGCGGTGGCTCGGGGTCCGTGACGTCCAGCACGGCGAAGAGGTCCGGGCGTTCGGCGAGGACCGCCAGCAGCGCGGGCTCGTTCAGGACGGCTCCGCGCGAGGTGTTGACCAGCGTGGCGCCGGGCTTCATCGAGCCGAGCAGCCGCCGGCCGACGAGAGCGCGGGTCGCGGGGAGCAGCGGGGTGTGCACGCTCACCACGTCGGCGGTGGCGAAGAGTTCGTCCAGGCCGACGGCGCGCACCCCGGGCGGCACCGGGGCGTAGGGGTCGTGGGCGATGACCCGGAGGTCGTAGCCGCGCAGCATCTCGCAGACCAGCCGCCCGGTCGCGCCGAGCGACAGCACGCCGACCGTGGCGCCGTAGCCGCCGGGGGTGCGGGTGGCCGGGACGGCGGCGCGGGCGGCTCGGGCGGCGAGGACGTGGCGCCAGCCGCCCTTGAGGGCGTAGACGATCTGGGCCACGGTGAACTCCGCGACCGGGACGGCGTTGGCGTGCGCGGCGGTGACGATCGGTATGCGCGCCGCCCAGAACGCCTCGCCGGCGATCCGGCGCACCGAGCCGGCGGCGTAGAGCACCAGCCGCAGCCGGGGGAGTCGGGCCAGCGCGGGGGCGTCCAGGACCGGGCCGCCCCAGCCGGTGAACAGCACCTCGACGCCGCGCAGCGCCTCCGGTGCGGCGGCCAGCCGCTCGGCGCTCCACACTCCGTCGGGCGCGGCCTGGTCGGCCAACACCTCGGCCCGGGCGGCGACCCGGGCGCGGGCCTCGGGGCCGTAGACGTCGGGGAAGCGCTCCGGGTCCATCGCGAAGGCGGCGGTGGGCATCCGGTTCTCCTCGGGTCGCTGACGCACAAGGAGTTTCTATCATAGTGAGAAATAGTCGGCCCGGTCGGTGGCGGTGGGGCGGTGGCGGGGAAGCGGTGGGGCAGCCGGCGGGCGAGGGGCCTCAGCGGGTGATGAACGTGGCCCCGTCCGCGAGCCGGACGGCCGCCGCGGCCGCGCCCACCAGCTCGGTGGTCGTGCTGTGCACCACCACCAGACGCGGCAGCACCGGGACCCGCCCCTGCAACCGGCTCTCGATCGCGGCCGGCAGCTCGCCGCCGCTCTCCCAGAACAGCCGCCCGCCGAGGGCGATCAGCTCCGGCGCCAGCACCGCGCTGAGATTGGCCACCAACAGCGCCAGGTCGTCCGTGAGTTCGCCGATCAGCCGCACCGCCGCCGGATCGCCCTCCCGCCCCAGCCGGAACAGTCCCGCCACCCGCTCGGCCGGGCCGCCGGACACCGTCAGGCCCGCCTCGGTGATCCGCCGGTCCACCGCGTGGTCGCCGATCCTCGCCTGGGTGTCGCCGGTCCGCCCGAGCGGCCGGTCCAGCGCCGAGTGCCCGGCCATCAGGTGGCCGAGCGCCCCGGCCGCGCCCAGCCGGCCGCGGTGCAGCCGGCCCTCCAGCACGATCCCGGCGCCGACCTCGATGCCCACCACGACCGCCGCCAGGTCGCTCACCCCGGAGGCGGCCGGCGACTCCCGGACGGCCAGCGCGACCAGGTTGACGTTGCTCTCGACCGCCACCGGCACGCCGTAGCGCTCCTGGAGCAGCACCCCCAGGCGCAGTCCGGGCCAGTCCAGCGCCGGCGCGAACTCCACCAGCCCGGTGCGGTCCCGGACCACCCCGGGCACGCCCACGACGAGGGCGCGGGGAGCGCCCGCGTGCCGTCCGGCCCAGTCCCGCAGGCCGTCCACCAGCGCGAGCAGCGGGCCGGTCAGGTCCTCGGCGGCGATCTCCCGCGGCCGGTCCGGGCCGGGGAACGCCCAGTGGTGCTCGGCCTCGTGCAGCACCGTGCCGTCCAGGGCGGCGACCACGCCGACGATCCGGCGCGGGCGCACCGCGATCGCCAGCACGGTCTGCGCGCGGGCGTTGTAGCGGATCAGCTGGGGCGGCCGGCCGCCGCTGGACGGCGCCCGCTCCGTCTCCACCTCCACCAGCCCCTCGGCCCGCAGCACCTCCACCAGCCGGTGCACGGTCGCGGTGCTCAGCCCGCTCTCGGCGGCCAGCCGCTGCCGGGACAGCGTGCCGTGCCGGCGCAGCACCTCCAGCAGGACGGTCTGGTTCACCTGGGCGACGGTCTGCGTCGTGGCGGTGGCGGGGGTACGGCTCGGGGGCATCGGGGGCTCCTCGGACCGGGGCGGGCCCGGGCGGGTCAGGACTTTGTCTCAGCTCGAATATATCCTTGGCCGGGCCTTCCCCAGGCCGTCCACGGCCTTCCCTCCCCGCGCCCTCCCCGCGCCCTCCCCGCACCCTTCTCCGGCCGCTTCCGGCCGTCCGACACGCCACGGAGCCGTCATGCCGCTCGCCTACTCCACGCTCGGCGTCCCCGGGCTCCCCCTGGCCGAGGCCGCCCGACTGGCCGTCGACCACGGCTGGGCGGGGCTCGAACTGCGCTGCGCCGAGGGCGAGTCCGTCCACCCCGCGATGACCGGGCCGGAACGCCGCGCCGCCGCCCGCACCCTGCGGGCCCACGGCCTCACCCCCCTCGCGCTCGCCTCCTACGTCGGCGTCGCCGCCCCCGGGACGGACGCCCCGGTGACGGACGCGCTGCGCACCCACCTGCGCCTCGCCGCGGACCTGGGCGCGTCCGCCGTCCGGGTCTTCCCCCGGGGCGGCGACGGCCCCCGGGCCGAGGCCGACGACCGGGCCGTGCGGCGGCTCACCGCCGTCGCGGAGGAGGCACGGCGGCTCGGTGTGCGCGTCCTGGTCGAGACCCACGACTCCCACCGGAGCGGACGGGCGGTGGCTGGACTGCTGGAGCGCGTCGCCCACCCCGCCGTCGGCGCCCTGTGGGACCTGATGCACACCCACCTCGCCGCCGAGACCCCCGCCGAGTCCCATGCCGCGCTGGCGCCGTACCTCGGGCACGTCCAGGTCAAGGACATCGCCGGCCCGCGGGACCGCACCCCGCTCCCGCTGGGCACCGGCGTCCTGCCGATCACCGACTGCCTGCGCCTGCTGGCGCCGGAGGCCTGGGTCTGCTGGGAGTACGAGGCCCCCTGGCATCCGGCCGCCGCCCCGCTGCCTCCGCTGCTCCGGTCGGGCGCGGCCTTCCTCGCGGCGGCCGCCCGGTCGAGCTGACGCCGGCCCGGCGCGGGAGGTCCGCCCGGCGCGGGAGGCCGGCCCGGCCGACGTCCCGCGCGCGTCGTGGCCGGGCGGCCTCGCGCGGTGCTCGTGGGCCCGGGCGGCCCGCCCGGAGACCGGGCCCGACCGGCCCACACCCTAGGGTGTACCCGGACGACCACCCCACCCGCAGGAGGCCCGATGAACGCGCGCGCAGTGACCGAGACCCCGCTCCCGGTCGGGGTGATCGGCCTCGGCGACATCGCGCAGAAGGCCTACCTGCCGGTGCTCACCGCGCTGCCCGGGCTCGACCTGCGGCTGATGACCAGGGACGCGGCCAAGCTGGACCGGATCGGCGAGGCCCACCGGATCGCCCCCGAGCACCGCTTCACCGACCTCGACGCGCTGATCGGCAGTGGCATCGGGGCCGCGTTCGTGCACGCCGCCACCGCCGCGCACGTCCCGGTCGTCGAGCGGCTGCTCACCGCCGGGGTGGACGTCTTCGTGGACAAGCCGCTCGACTACACCCTGGACGGCGCCCGCAAGCTGGTCGACCTCGCCGACCGCACCGGCCGCTCGCTGATGGTCGGCTTCAACCGCCGCCACGCGCCCGGCTACGCCCAGGCCAAGGAGCGCCCGCGCGACCTGATCGTGCTCCAGAAGAACCGCGAGGGCCTGGCCGAGACCGCCCGCACCCTGGTGTACGACGACTTCATCCACGTCGTGGACGTGCTGCGCTTCCTGGCGCCCGGTGAGATCGAGCACGTCGACGTCCGCTCGCGGGTGCGGGACGGACTGGTCGAGCACGTGGTGCTCACCCTCGGCGGCGAGGGCTTCACCGCCCTGGGCGTCATGAACCGGGTCTCCGGCTCCACCGAGGAGGTGCTGGAGGTCTCCGGCGGCGACTCCAAGCGCGAGGTGCGCAACCTGGCCGAGGTGGTCGACCACCGCGGCCAGCCGACTGTCCGCCGCCGCGGCGACTGGGTGCCGGTGGCCCGTCAGCGCGGCATCGAGCAGTGCGTGCTGGCCTTCCTGACGGCCGTCCGCACCGGGCAGCGGCTGGACGCCCACGACGCGTTGCGCACCCACGAGCTGTGCGAGCTGGTCGTCGAGCGGATCGAGTCTTCCTGGGAGTCCGCTGGGAGCGGGCTGTGAGAAGCTGGGGCTGAGCACCCGTCACGTCACCCCCAGGGAACCAGCCGTTCACCGATCAGGTCTTGTCGGGGCGTTTTCTACGCGCGTATCTTGATGGGCGCCGCGGGGGGCGGCCTTCCGTTCCCCCGCCTACTTCCCTACGCGAGCAGCGCGCTCGAGCGCGCCTCCGCCCGGACCGCCGTGCCACCCCGTGCCGCACGACGGAGCTAGGAGCCCTGCCCCGGTGACCACCGCCCCCGCACCCCGTCCGCGCCGCACCCTGCTGCGCGCCGCCCTGATCCCGGCCACGCTGGCCGCCTCGCTGGTCCTCGTCCCGCTGCCGGTGGCCAACGCCGCCACCCCCGCGACGCCCGCCCCGACCGAGGCCGGACCGCTGCGGATCCACGACATCAAGGGCAACACCCGGACGTCCCCGCAGATCGGAAAGGCCGTCACCGGCGTGCCCGGCGTCGTCACCGGCCTGCGCGCGTACGGCAGTGCCAAGGGCTTCTGGATGCAGGACCCGAACCCCGACGCCGACCCGGCCACCGGCGAGGGCATCTTCGTCTACACCGGCGGCAACCCGACCGTGAAGGTCGGCGACTCGGTGCTGGTGAGCGCCAAGGTCACCCGGTACTACCCGAACTTCGCCGGCGGCTCGCAGTCCATCACCGAGCTCAGCGCCCCCGGCATCACCGTGCTCTCGGCCGGCAACCCGCTGCCCGCCCCGGTGGTCGTGGACACCCGCAACATCCCCGGCCGCTACGCCCCGCCGGCCGGCCCGGACGGCTCCATCGAGTCGGCGGTGCTCAACCCGGAGAAGTACACCCTGGACTTCTACGCGTCCCTGGAGGGCATGCTGGTCCAGGTCAACGACGTCCGGGTGGTGCAGGCGACCGACAAGTACAACGAGCTGTGGGTCGCCGCCGACAAGCAGGACCAGCGCAGCAAGCGCGGCGGCCTGCTGTACGAGTCGTACAAGGAGCCCAACGTCGGCCGCCTGATGGTGCAGCAGCAGGCGCCGGTGAACCAGCAGCCGTTCCCGGTGGCCAACGTCGGCGACGAGCTGACCGGCGCCACCACCGGCCCGCTGGACTACAACCAGTTCGGCGGCTACACCCTGGTCGCCGGCACCCTGGGCACCCTGAAGGACAACCACCTCCAGCGCGAGGTCACCCCCCAGGCGACGGACCGCGAACTGACCCTCGCCACCTACAACGTGGAGAACCTGGCCCCGGCCAACCCGGACGCCAAGTTCGCCGAGCTGGCCCAGGGCGTCGTCACCAACCTGCGCTCGCCCGACGTCGTCGCCCTGGAGGAGATCCAGGACAACAACGGCAACAAGAACGACGGCACGGTGGACGCGAGCCAGACCGTCGCCAAGTTCATCGCCGCGATCAAGGCGGCCGGCGGCCCGGCCTACGACTGGCGCTCGGTCGACCCGCAGGACGGCAAGGACGGCGGCGAGCCCGGCGGCAACATCCGCCAGGTCTTCCTGTTCAACCCGCAGCGGGTGTCCTTCACCGACATACCCGGCGGCGACGCCACCACCGCCGTCCGCGTGGCCGGCACCGGCGCGAACACCGCGCTGACCGCCTCGCCCGGCCGGATCGAGCCGAACGACGAGGCCTGGACCAACAGCCGCAAGCCGCTGGTCGGCCAGTTCTCCTTCCGCGGCAAGAAGGTCTTCGTGATCGCCAACCACTTCAACAGCAAGGGTGGCGACCAGGGCATCGACAGCCGCTTCCAGCAGCCGACCCGCAGCTCCGAGGTGCAGCGGATCAAGCAGGCCGCCGTCGAGCAGCGCTTCGTCGCCCAGCTGCTGGCCGCCGACAAGACGGCCAAGGTCGTCTCCCTCGGCGACTTCAACGACTACCAGTTCTCGCCCGCGCTCGCCGCGCTCACCAAGGACGGCGTGCTGCGCGACCTGGTGAACGAGCTGCCGGAGACCGAGCAGTACTCGTACGTCTACCAGGGCAACTCGCAGGTGCTGGACCACATCCTGGTCAGCCCCGAGGTGGGCTACGCCAAGTACGACGTGGTGCACATCAACGCCGAGTTCGCCAAGCAGGCCAGCGACCACGACCCGCAGGTGGTCCGCATCAAGCCGTAGTCCCCGTCCGTGGTCCCCGTCCACGGCCGACGCCGCCTCCGCCACCGGTGCCCACCGGCGGCGGAGGCGCCGCCGTTCCCGCCCCGGCCGGCCGGGCGGTCCCGGGACGGCTCAGCCCAGGTACCGGGCCAGCGCCTCGCCGGTCAGCGTGGAGCGGGCGGCCACCAGTTCGGCCGGGGTGCCCTCGAAGACCACCGTGCCGCCGTCGTGCCCGGCCCCCGGGCCGAGGTCGATGATCCAGTCGGCGTGCGCCATCACCGCCGGGTGGTGCTCGATCACGATGACCGACTTGCCGGACTCGACCAGCCGGTCCAGCAGCCCGAGCAGTTGCTCGACGTCGGCCAGGTGCAGGCCGGTGGTCGGCTCGTCCAGGACGTAGACGCCGCCCTTGTCCGCCATGTGGGTGGCCAGCCTGAGCCGCTGCCGCTCGCCGCCGGAGAGCGTGGTGAGCGGCTGGCCGAGGTTCAGGTAGCCGAGGCCGACGTCCGCCAGCCGCTCCAGGACGCGGTGCGCGGCCGGGAGCCTCGCCTCGCCCGAGCCGAAGAACTCCAGCGCCTCTGTCACCGGCATGGCCAGCACCTCGGCGATGTCCCGCCCGCCCAGGCGGTACTCCAGCACCGCCGGCTGGTAGCGCTTGCCCTCGCAGTCCTCGCAGGTGGTGGCCACCCCGGCCATCATCGCCAGGTCGGTGTAGACCACCCCGGCGCCGTTGCAGGTCGGGCAGGCGCCCTCCGAGTTGGCGCTGAACAGGGCCGGCTTCACCCCGTTGGCCTTGGCGAAGGCCTTGCGGACCGGCTCCAGCAGCCCGGTGTAGGTGGCCGGGTTGCTGCGCCGGGAGCCCTTGATCGAACCCTGGTCGACCGAGACCACGCCCTCGCCGGCGGCCCCCGGCTCCTGCCGCAGCGAGCCGTGGATCAGCGAGCTCTTGCCCGAGCCGGCCACCCCCGTCACCACCGTGAGCACCCCGAGCGGGACGTCCACGTCCACGTCCCGCAGGTTGTGGGTGTTCGCGCCGCGGATCTCCAGCACGCCGGTCGGCTCGCGCACGTCCTCCCGCAGCGCCGTACGGTCGGACAGGTGCCGGCCGGTCACCGTGCCGCTGGTCCGCAGCCCCTCGACGCCGCCCTCGTAGCAGACCGCGCCGCCCGCCGTGCCGGCCCCGGGGCCGAGGTCGACCACGTGGTCGGCGATCGCGATGGTCTGCGGCTTGTGCTCCACGACCAGCACCGTGTTGCCCTTGTCCCGCAGGCGCAGCAGCAGCCGGTTCATCCGGTCGATGTCGTGCGGGTGCAGGCCGGTGGTCGGCTCGTCGAAGACGTAGGTGGTGTCGGTGAGCGAGGAGCCGAGGTGGCGGACCATCTTGACGCGCTGCGCCTCGCCGCCGGAGAGGGTGCCGGTGGGGCGGTCCAGCGAGAGGTAGCCGAGACCGATCTCCACGAAGGAGTCGAGGGCCTGCCGGAGGGTGCCGAGCAGCGGCGCCACCGAGGGCTCGTCGAGGTCGCCGACCCAGGCGGCGAGGTCGCTGATCTGCATCGCGCAGGCGTCGGCGATGCTGGTCCCGGCGATCCTCGACGAGCGGGCCGCCTCGCTGAGCCGGGTGCCGCCGCAGTCGGGGCAGGCGGCGAAGGTGACGGCCCGCTCCACGAAGGCCCGGATGTGCGGTTGCAGCGCGTCCTTGTCCTTGGAGAGCATGGACTTCTGGATCTTGGGGATCAGGCCCTCGTAGGTGAGGTTGACGCCGTTGACCTTGACCTTGGTCGGCTCCCGGTACAGGAAGTCCCACATCTCCTTCTTGGTGAACTTCCGGATCGGCTTGTCCGGGTCGAGGAAGCCCGAGTTGGCGTAGACACCGACCGTCCACCAGCTGTCCGTCTTCCAGCCGGGGATGGTGAACGCGCCCTCGGAGATCGACTTGCTGTCGTCGTACAGCTGGGTGAGGTCGATGTCCGAGACGGTGCCCCGGCCCTCGCAGCGCGGACACATGCCGCCGGTGACGCTGAAGCTGCGCCGCTCCTTGACCGTCCTGCCGCCGCGCTCGACGGTGACGGCGCCGGCGCCGCTGATCGAGGGGACGTTGAAGGAGAAGGCCTTGGGGGAGCCGATGTGCGGGGTGCCGAGGCGGCTGAACAGGATGCGCAGCATGGCGTTGGCGTCGGTGGCGGTGCCGACGGTGGAACGCGGGTCGGCGCCGATCCGCTGCTGGTCGACGATGATCGCGGTGGTCAGGCCTTCGAGGACGTCCACCTCGGGGCGGGCCAGGGTGGGCATGAAGCCCTGGACGAAGGCGCTGTAGGTCTCGTTGATCAGCCGCTGGGACTCGGCGGCGATGGTGTCGAAGACCAGCGAGCTCTTGCCCGAGCCGGACACGCCGGTGAACACCGTCAGCCGGCGCTTGGGGATGTCGACGCTGACGTCCTTGAGGTTGTTCTCGCGGGCGCCGTGCACGCGGATCAGGTCGTGGCTGTCGGCGACGTGCGGCCGCACGTCCGTCCGCTTGGGCATCGTTCTCTTCGCTCCCTGGCTCTCGGCGGTCCGGGGGCCCGGTCGGCCCGGTGCTTCCTCGGCCCGGTGGGCCCGCCCGTGCGGCCGCCGTCGGTGTGCTCGAACGCCTCGATCCAACCATCGATCCGCGCGGGATCGAACGGTTTCGGGTGCGGCGGTGGTGGCCGGTGGTGGCCGGCGGCGGCCTGAGGGGCGGGGGAGCCGGTGCTCGGCGCGTTCAGCGCAGCTCGTTGAAGCGGACCATGGTGCCCGCCGGGTCGCGGAACGCGCAGTCGCGGATGCCGTACGGCTGGAGGGTCGGCTCCTGGACCAGCTCGGCGCCGCCGGACTTCAGCCGGTCGTAGACGCCGTCCAGGTCACGGGTGCCGAGGACGATCCGGGCGTAGGTGCCCTTGGCCATCATCTCGGTGATGGTCCGCTGCTCCTCCTCGGTGCGGCCCGGGTCGGCGGAGGCCGGCTCCAGCACCAGGGAGACGTCGGGCTGGTCGGCGGGGCCCACGGTGATCCAGCGCATCGGGCCGCCGCCGACGTCGCTGCGCACCTCGAAGCCGAGCAGGTCGCGGTAGAAGGCGAGGGAGGCCTCGGGGTCGGTGTGGGGGAGGAAAGTCCAGTGGACGGTGATGTCGCTCATGACCGCAACGCTAGGCGCGCCCCCGGGCCGGGCGCTTCTCGAATCCTGATCGGTTCGGTCGGCGCGGCGGTCCGGGGGCGGTCGGTACCGGACAGGACCTAGCAGTCGGGGATGGTGGTGCCGTTGTTGTCCTTGGCCGTGTCGCTGCCCCAGCGCGACAGGTAGAAGGCGGACACCCACTGGCCGGCCGGGCCGCCGTCCGAGTCGGTCTTCAGCCACCAGTGGTTGTAGCTGCCGCCGTTGGAGACCTCACGGCCCCAGGCCTTGCAGTAGACGTAGTTGGTGCCCTGGTACAGCGTCCCGGTGGCGTTGGCGGAGGTCGGCGAGGAGTAGACGCTCGCGTTGGCGAAGGTGTCCACCCAGTACTTGCCGGTGGCGGGCGGGGTGCCGCCGCCCGCGCAGGTGGGGATGACCGTGCCGTCGTTGGCCTTGGCCGTGTCGTTGCCCCAGCGCGACAGGTAGAAGGCGGACACCCACTGGCCGCCGGGGCCCGAGTCCGGGTCGGTCTTCAGCCACCAGTGGTTGTAGTTGCCGCCGTTGGAGACCTCACGGCCCCAGGCCTTGCAGTAGACGTAGTTGGTGCCCTGGTACAGCGTCCCGGTGGCGTTGGTGGAGGTGGGGGAGCCGTACACGGAGGCGGTGGCGTTGGTGTCCACCCAGTACTGGCCGCTGTTGGCCGGCGGCGGGGTGGTCGGCGGGGTCGGGGTGGTGCTGCCGGGGCCGTAGAGCCGGATGGCGCCGTAGTAGTCGCCGTGCGAGGAGAGCGGCGCCACCTGGACGTAGCCGCCGGAGTACGGGGCCTCGACGATGTAGCCCTGTCCGAGGTACATCGCGACGTGGTGGATCGTGGAGGCGGTGTTGCCGAAGTACACCAGGTCGCCGGGGAGCAGCGGCGCAGTCCCGTCCGCCCGGTAGTAGCGGGCGACGGCCCGGGAGGTCGGCCACTGGGTGCGCGTGGTGCCGTTGATGACGTCCTCGCCGACCGCCAGGGAGTAGGCGTAGCGGACGAAGCCGGAGCAGTCCAGGCCGCGGACGTTGCAGTCGTTGGGCGCGCCGTTGGCGGAGTCGCAGAGGCCGTACGTCGGGCCGGGCTGCGAGCCGTGGCCGCCGCCCCACGAGTACGGGGTGCCCAGCTGCCCGCAGGCGGATCGGACGGCGGCGTTCGCCTGGCTCGCCGCACCGGTGGAGAGCACTCCGCAGGCGGGCGCCGCGTGGGCCGGCTCGGCGCCGGCGAAGAACACGCCGACCGACACCAGCACCGACAGCAGGGCGGCCCAGCGCAGCGGTGCCACCAGCCGTCTTGACAAAAGGTTTACGCGCGTAGTCATGACCGCGGATCTTTCCGGAACCGCTGACTCCGGGTCAATGGTTGTGCGACACACACCCGCCGCGGCCTCCGTAGTTGCCGGTCGACGGGCTTCGGCCCCGGCGACCGGCAACTTCACGGCATCCGGCCACGGGGCCGGAGCGCGCCGCCCGCGTCGACGGTGACGGCGGTGACGGCGTTCCCGGGGCCGGCCCCGGCGCCCTGACCCGTCAGGTCGCCCGAACGGCCGGCCGGGTGATCGTTAGGCTGTGGGTGATCGGCCGTGTTCGAAGGGCCGTGACGGGGCGGCGCTGTGGAGCCCCCGCGTTCGACGCCGGCTCCACAGCCAGGACGTGGGGGTGTGCGGTGTATCCGTTGGGGCTCGGTGTCGTGTCGTGGTGGTGGCTGGCGGTCCTGGCGACGGCGGTGTTCTGGGCCGTCCTGGTGCCGGGAATGCCCACCCCCGGGTACCGGATCAGGATGGCGCTGGCGCCGGCCGCGATGGCGGTCTTCGGTGTCGGCGGTTACTTCGCGAAGCACATGGACCTGGCCGCGGTGCTCGCCATGTACTCGTTCGCGGTGGTGTCCATCCCGCTGGGGATGATCGGCCACCGGGGGAAGTTCGCGCGGCGCCTGATGGAGGCGGAGCGGAGGGGTGAGTCGGAGGACGACACCTGGCCTCCGGCCATGATGGCGCAGGTCTTCGTGTCCCTCGTCGTCTGCGGAGTCGCGGCGATCTGGATCACCCGGTAGCCGACTCGGGCCGCGGTTCGCCCGGTTGTGGCCGTGGCCCGCCGGGCGGCCGCTTCGCCGACCGCACCCGCGCCGGGCACTCGGCGCAGCCGTCGTCGTCGCCGGACGTCGGCCGGTCGGCGCGTCCGGTGGCCGACCGTCCCGCCCCGGTCCCGATGGTGGGGTCCCGCAGAGAAACAAGCAAGCATGATTGCTTTTTTCTCCGGCCGGTGCCACGCTGCTGCTCGGCGGAGCCCGTCGAGGGTGCCGTCCAACTCGCCGACAGGGGAGGCGCATTGGTGGACGACGGCGCGGTGCTGCGGATCGGCAACGCCTCGGGCTTCTACGGGGACCGGTTCGCCGCGATGCGGGAGATGCTCACCGGCGGGCCGTTGGACGTGCTCACCGGGGACTACCTGGCCGAGCTGACGATGCTGATCCTCGCCCGGGACCGGCTGAGAGACCCGTCGCTCGGCTACGCCCGGACCTTCCTGCGGCAGATGGAGGAGTGCCTGGGCCTCGCCCGCGAACGGGGCGTGCGGATCGTGGTCAACGCGGGCGGGCTCAACCCCGGCCGGCTGGCCGAGGAGCTGCGCGGGCTGGCGCGGCGGCTGGGGGTGGCGGCGGCCGTCGCCCATGTCGAGGGCGACGACCTGCTGTCACGCCGGGCGGAACTCGGCCTGCCGGAAGGACTGTTGGCGGCGAACGCCTATCTCGGCGGATTCGGCGTCGCCGCCTGCCTGGCCGAGGGCGCGGACGTGGTGGTCACCGGGCGGGTCACCGACGCCGCGCTGGTGGCCGGGCCCGCGATCGCCCGGTTCGGGTGGACGGCCGAGGACCTGGACGCCCTGGCCGGGGCCGTGGTGGCCGGGCACGTACTGGAGTGCGGGGCGCAGGCGACGGGCGGCAACTACGCCTTCTTCCGGGAGCACGACGTCACCCGCCCCGGCTTCCCGCTCGCCGAGCTGCGCGCCGACGGCTCCAGCGTGATCACCAAGCACCCGGGCACCGGCGGCGCCGTGACCATCGGCACCGTCACCGCCCAACTCCTGTACGAGACCGGCGGACCGCACTACCTCGGCCCGGACGTCACGGCCCGGCTGGACACCGTCCGGCTCACCGAGGAGGAGCAGGACCGGGTGCGGATCGACGGGGTGCGCGGCGAGGCCCCGCCCCCCACCCTCAAGGTCGGTCTCAACCGGCTCGGCGGCCACCACAACGAGGTGGTGTTCGTCCTCACCGGCCTGGACATCGAGGCCAAGGCCGCGCTGGTGCGGCGGCAGTTCGCCGAGGCGCTGGGGCCGGAGGCCCGCCCGGCCGAACTGCGCTGGACCCTCGCCCGCACCGACCACCCGGACGCCCCGACCGAGGAGGCCGCCTCCGCGCTGCTGCGGCTGTCCGCCCGCGACCCGGACCCGGCCAAGGTGGGGCGCGAACTCGGCAAGGCCGCCGTGGAGTTGGGGCTGGCCGGATATCCGGGGTTCCACCTCACCGCGCCGCCCGGACCGGGTGCGCCGTACGGCGTGTTCGAGGCCGCCCACGTCGACGCGAAGGCCGTCGGACACACCGCCGTGCTGCCGGACGGCCGCCGGATCGCCGTACCGCCGGCCCCGGTGTCCTCCCGGCCGGGCCGCGTCGAGCGGGAGCTGCCCGCGCCGCTGCCGGACGGGCCCACCCGCCGGGCCCCGCTCGGCCTGGTGGCCGGCGCCCGCAGCGGCGACAAGGGCGGGGACGCCAACCTCGGGGTCTGGGCCCGCTCCGAGGACGGCTGGCGCTGGCTGGCCCACACCCTCACCGTCGACCGGCTGCGCGAACTGCTGCCCGAGACCGCCGAGTTGCCCGTCACCCGGCACCTGCTGCCGAACCTGCGCGCGGTCAACTTCACCATCGCCGGCCTGCTCGGCGAGGGCGTCGCCGCCCGGCACCGCTTCGACCCGCAGGCCAAGGCCCTGGGGGAGTGGCTGCGTGCCCGCCACCTCGACCTCCCGGAGGCCCTGCTGTGACCGTCCTGACCACCCGCGTCGACCCGGCCGGGCCCGACCACGCCGAGCACCGCGCCGCGATGGCCGCCAAGCTCGCCGAGCTCGACGCCGAGCACGCCAAGGCGCTGGCGGGCGGCGGCCCCCGGTACCTGGAACGCCACCGCGGGCGCGGCAAGCTGCCGGCCCGCGAGCGGATCGAGCTGCTGGTCGACCAGGACTCCCCGTTCCTGGAGCTGTCCCCGCTGGCCGCCTGGGGGAGCGACCACCCGGTCGGCGCGGCCCTGGTCACCGGCATCGGGGTGATCGAGGGCGTCGAGTGCGTGATCACCGCCAACGACCCGACCGTGCGCGGCGGCGCCAGCAATCCGTGGACCCTCCGCAAGGCCCTGCGCGCCAACGAGATCGCGCTGGACAACCGCCTCCCGCTGGTCAACCTGGTCGAGTCCGGCGGCGCCGACCTGCCCAGCCAGAAGGAGATCTTCATCCCCGGCGGCGCCCTGTTCCGCGACCTCACCCGGCTGTCCGCCGCCGGAATCCCCACCGTGGCCGTGGTGTTCGGCAACTCGACGGCCGGCGGCGCCTACGTGCCGGGACTGTCCGACCACACCGTGCTGGTCAAGGAGCGCGCCAAGGTGTTCCTCGGCGGCCCGCCGCTGGTGCGGATGGCCACCGGCGAGGAGGCCGACGACGAGTCGCTGGGCGGCGCCGAGATGCACGCCCGCACCTCCGGCCTGGCCGACCACGTCGCGGCGGACGAGGCGGACGCGCTGCGGATCGCCCGCCGGATCGTCGCCCGGCTCGACCACCGCAAACCAGGCCCGGGGCCGGACCCGCTGGCCGAGGCCCCGAAGTACGCCGAGGAGGAACTGCTGGGCATCGTCCCCGGCGACCTCAAGGTGCCCTTCGACCCGCGCGAGGTGATCGCCCGGATCGTCGACGGCTCCGACTTCGACGAGTTCAAGCCGCTCTACGGCACCAGCCTGGCCACCGGCTGGGCCCGACTGCACGGCTATCCGGTCGGCGTCCTGGCCAACGCCCAGGGCGTGCTGTTCAGCCAGGAGTCCCAGAAGGCCGCCCAGTTCATCCAGCTGGCCAACCAGCGGAACACCCCGCTGCTGTTCCTGCACAACACCACCGGCTACATGGTCGGCAAGGACTACGAGCAGGGCGGCATCATCAAACACGGCGCGATGATGATCAACGCCGTCGCCAACTCCACCGTCCCGCACCTGTCGGTGCTGATGGGCGCCTCGTACGGGGCCGGGCACTACGGGATGTGCGGCCGGGCGTACCGGCCGCGCTTCCTGTTCTCCTGGCCGAGCGCCAAGTCCGCCGTGATGGGCCCCCAGCAGCTCGCCGGGGTGCTGTCGATCGTCGCCCGGCAGTCCGCCGCGGCGAAGGGGCAGCCGTACGACGAGGACGCGGATGCGGCGATCCGGGCGATGGTCGAGCAGCAGATCGAGGCGGAGTCGCTGCCGGTGTTCCTCTCCGGCCGGCTCTACGACGACGGGGTGATCGACCCGCGCGACACCCGCACGGTGCTCGGCCTCTGCCTGTCCGCGGTCCACAACGCGCCGGTCGAGGGCGCGCGCGGCTACGGCGTCTTCCGATTCTGAGGGACTACATGATCACCAACCTGCTGGTCGCCAACCGGGGCGAGATCGCCCGCCGGGTCTTCCGCACCTGCCGGGAGCTGGGCATCGCGACCACCGCCGTCCACTCCGACCCGGACGCCGGGGCCCCGCACGTCCGCGAGGCCGACACCGCCGTCCGGCTGCCCGGCGCCGCGCCCGCCGACACCTACCTGCGCGCCGACCTGATCGTCCGGGCCGCGCTCGCCGCCGGGGCCGACGCCGTCCACCCCGGGTACGGGTTCCTCTCCGAGAGCGCCGAGTTCGCGCGGGCCGTGCGGGACGCCGGGCTGCTCTGGGTCGGCCCGCCGCCGGCCGCGATCGCCGCGATGGGCTCCAAGACGGCCGCCAAGCGGCTGATGGCCGAGGCCGGGGTGCCGGTGCTCGACGCCCTCGCCGAGCCCGTCGAGGCCGACCTGCCGGTGCTGGTCAAGGCCGCGGCGGGCGGTGGCGGGCGCGGCATGCGCGTCGTGCGCGGCCTCGCGGAGCTGCCCGGCGCGGTGGCGGCCGCCCGGGCCGAGGCCGTCAAGGCCTTCGGCTCCGACGAGGTGTTCTGCGAGCGCTACCTGCCCGCCGGGCGGCACGTCGAGGTCCAGCTGCTGGCCGACGCCCACGGGACCGTCTGGGCGGTCGGCGACCGGGACTGCTCGCTGCAACGGCGCCACCAGAAAGTGATCGAGGAGGCCCCGGCCCCCGGTCTGCCGGCCGGGGTCAGGGCCGGGCTGCACACGGCGGCCCGCGACGCCGCCAGGGCCATCGGCTACACCGGCGCCGGCACCGCCGAGTTCCTGCTCGCCGAGGACGGCCGGTTCTTCTTCCTGGAGATGAACACCCGCCTCCAGGTCGAACACCCGGTCACCGAGGCCGTCACCGGCCTGGACCTGGTCGCCCTCCAACTCGCCGTCGCCGAAGGGGAACCGCTGCCCGCGCCAACCCCGCCGCCGACCACCGGGCACGCGATCGAGGCCCGGCTCTACGCCGAGGACCCCGCGCACGACTGGCGGCCCGCCACCGGCACCCTGCACCGGCTCGAACTCACCCTCCCGCACCAGGAGTTCACCGGCGCCGGGCTCCGGCTGGACTCCGGGGTGGCGTCCGGCGACGAGATCACCCCGCACTACGACGCGATGCTCGCCAAGGTGATCGCCTGGGCGCCGACCCGCGCCGCCGCCGCCCGCCGGCTCGCCGACGCGCTCGCCCGCGCCCGCGTCCACGGCCCCGCCACCAACCGGGAACTGCTGGTCCGCGCGCTGCGCCACCCGGCGTTCCTGGCCGCCCGGCTGCACACCGGCTTCCTGGCCGAGCACGCGGCCGGACTCACCGCCCCGGCTGCCGGCGCGGTGGAACGCGCCGCGCTGGCCGCCGCCCTCGCGGACGCCGCCGCCCGCCGGAGCCCCTTCCCCTCCGGCTGGCGCAACCTGCCCTCCCAACCGCAGGTCAAGCGCTACCGGAACGCCGACGGCACCGAGACCGAGGTCCGCTACCGGCTCACCCGGGCCGGTCTGCTGGCCGAGGACCACCCGGGGGTCGAACTGGTCGAGGCCGCGCCGGACCGGGTCGTGCTGTCCGAGGGCGGGCTGCGCCGGGCGTACCCGGTCGCCCGGTACGGCGACCGGGTGTACGTCGACACCCCCGACGGCGGCGCCGCGCTCACCGCCCTGCCGCGCTTCCCCGACCCCGTCGTCCGCACCGACCCCGGCGCGCTGCTCGCCCCGATGCCGGGCACCGTCGTCCGGGTCGCGGCCGCCGTGGGGGACACCGTCGCCGCCGGGCAGCCGCTGCTGGTGCTGGAGGCGATGAAGATGGAGCACCGGGTCGCCGCCCCCGCCGACGGCACCCTCGTCGAACTGCTCGCCGCCCCCGGCCGTCAGGTCGAGACCGGCGCCCTGCTGGCTGTCGTCCGGCCCGCCGGGGCCGCCGACGCCCGCGAGCCGGCCGGTGCCCGGGACCGCGCCGAGGCCTGAGAACCGCGCCCGAGCCCGCGAGCCCGCCGACGCCCGAGCCCGCACCGGCGCCCGGGAACCCCATGTGGGCCCGGGAACCCCGCGTGGGTCCGAGAACCCACCGAAGCCTGAGGAAGGACCCGCATGTCCACCATCGGCAGTCAGCTCCTGGAGACCCCCGAACGCCGTGACCTGCGCCGGGCCGTCGGCGATCTCGGCCGCCGCTACGGCTCCTCGTACTACCTCGCCAAGGCCCGGGCCGGCGAGCCCGCCGAGGAACTGTGGGCGGAGGCCGGCCGGGCCGGCTACCTCGGCGTCAACCTGCCCGCCGAGTACGGCGGCGGAGGCGGCGGCATCACCGATCTGGCCATCGTGCTGGAGGAACTCGGCGCCGCCGGCTGCCCGCTGCTGCTGCTCATCGTCTCCCCGGCGATCTGCGGCACGGTGATCGCCCGCTACGGCACCGAGGAGCAGAAGCGCCGCTGGCTGCCCGGCCTGGCCGACGGCAGCCGCACGATGGCCTTCGGCATCACCGAGCCGGACGCCGGCTCCAACTCGCACCGGATATCCACCGTCGCCCGGCGGGACGGCGAGGACTGGCTGCTGACCGGCCGCAAGGTCTTCGTCTCCGGCATCGACCACTCGGACGCGGTGCTGTTCGTCGCCCGTACCGAGGACGCCCGCACCGGCAAGCTGAAGCCCTGCCTGTTCGTCGTCCCGCGCGGGACCGCCGGCTTCGAGTACCGGGCGATCCCGATGGAACTCATCGCCCCGGAGAAGCAGTTCCAGGTGTTCCTGGACGACGTCCGGCTGCCCGCCGACGCCCTGGTCGGAGACGAGGACGCGGGTCTGCTCCAGCTGTTCGCCGGCCTCAACCCCGAACGGGTCCTGACCGCCGCCTTCTCGCTCGGCCTGGCCCGGCAGGCCCTCGGCAAGGCCGTGGAGTACGCGAGGACCCGCACCGTCTGGTCCACCCCGATCGGCGCCCACCAGGGCCTGGCCCACCCGCTCGCCCAGTGCGCGGTGGAGATCGAGCTGGCCCGGCTGATGACCCAGAAGGCCGGGCTGCTCTACGACGCGGGCGAGGACGCCGCCGCCGGGGAGGCCGCCAACATGGCCAAGTACGCCGCCGGGGAGGCCGCCGCCCGCACCGTCGACCAGGCGGTGCAGACCCTGGGCGGCAACGGCCTGACCCAGGAGTACGGACTGGGCGCGCTGCTCGCCGCCACCCGGGTGGGCCGAGTGGCCCCGGTCAGCCGCGAGATGGTGCTCAACTACGTCGCCCAGCACACCCTGGGGCTGCCCAAGTCGTACTGACCTCCGGCCGGTCGGACGGGCGAGCGAGGAATTCGGACGGGCGAGCGAGGAGTTCGGGCGGGAACGGGCGTCCGGCGTGAGTGCCCCGGGGGCGGAGAAGGCCACCCGGGGCGGGTGGCGGTGGTGCGCGCCCTCCACGCGGGCGCCCCCCGGGAGCGACTGCGCCTCCCCTGTCCCATCACGGGTTCCCCACAATGGCGGAGCCAGCACCCTGACTGTCCGTATGCTCCTGAAAGCGCCCTCGCGCCGAATTTGCCCGCGGGTTCGTTGCAGCGTCAACTTCCTTACTGGAGGCCCACCTTGGTGTTCCGAAGCGAGTTCCCCGACGTTCCCGTGGTCGACCTGCCGATCCACGAGGCGGTGCTCGGCGCCGCGGCGGAGCACGGCGACCGTCCGGCCCTGATCGACGGCCTCACCGGCGAGACCGTCAGCTACGCCCGGCTCGTCTCCTCCGTCGAGCGGGTGGCCGCCGGACTGGCCGACACAGGCGTGCGCCGCGGCGACGTCGTCGCCCTCTTCAGCCCCAACTCGACCGCCTACCCGATGGCCTACTACGGCGTGAGCAGGGCCGGTGCCACCGTCACCACGGTCTCCTCGATGGCCACGCCCGCCGACCTGGCCCGCCAGCTGCGCGACAGCGGCGCCCGCTGGCTCGTCACCGTCGCCGACTTCCTGCCGACCGCCCGTACGGCCGCCGAACTCCTCGCCGAACAGGGCCACCCGCCGACCGAGATCATCGTCCTGGACGGCGCCGAGGGCCACCGCTCGCTCGCCGACCTGCTGGCCGCCCCCGGCCCCGCCCCCGAGGTCGCCATCGACCCGGCCGAGGACATCGCCGTCCTCCCGTACTCCAGCGGCACCACCGGCCTGCCCAAGGGCGTGATGCTCACCCACCGCTCGATCTCCACCAACCTCGCCCAGTGCGACGCCCTCTACCGCCCCGCCGAGGGCGAACGGGTGCTCGCCGTCCTGCCCTTCTTCCACATCTACGGACAGGCCGCGCTGCTCAACCAGCCGCTGCGCTGCGGCGCCACCGTCGTCATCCTGCCCCGCTTCGACCTCGAACAGTTCTGCCGCACCGTCCAGGAACACCGGGTACAGGCCCTGGTGGTGGCCCCGCCGATCGCCCTCGCCCTGGCCCGGCACCCGGTCGTGGAGCGGTACGACCTCTCCACCGTCGAGTACCTGCTGTGCGCCGCCGCCCCGCTCGACCACGAACTCGCCACCGCCTGCGCCCGCCGCCTCGGCCTGCCGCACCTGCTCCAGGGCTACGGCATGACCGAACTCTCCCCGGTCAGCCACGTGGTCTCCCCGCGCGAGGACAACCCCCCGCCCGGCTCCCTCGGCCGGATGCTCCCCTCCACCGAGATGCGGATCGCCGCCCTGGACGGCTCCGACGGCGACCTCGGGCCCGGCGAGCGCGGCGAGATGCTGATCCGCGGCCCCCAGGTGATGAAGGGCTACATCGGCCGACCCTCCGAGACCGCCGCGGTGGTCGACGCCGAGGGCTGGCTGCACACCGGCGACGTCGGCTTCGTGGACGAACGCGGCTACCTGCACATCGTCGACCGGGTCAAGGAGCTGATCAAGTACAAGGGCTACCAGGTCGCCCCCGCCGAACTGGAGGCCGTCCTGCTCGGCCATCCGCAGATCACCGACGCCGCCGTGATCGGCGTCCCGGACGCCGAGGGCACCGAATGCCCCAAGGCCTTCGTGGTCCGCGCCCCGGGCAGCGCCCTGACCGAGGACGAGGTCGCCGGGTACGTCGCGGGCCACGTCGCCCCCTACAAGAAGGTCCGCGCGGTGGAGTTCGTCGAGGCCGTCCCCAAGTCCGCGGCCGGCAAGATCCTCCGCCGCGAGCTGCGCGCCCGCGAGGCGGAGCGCACCGCCGTCCGCTGAGGGACCGCCCCGGCGGCCCGGGACCGGCACCCGTCTGTGAGGATCGTCCCGCCGCACCCCGACCCGGAGCCGCCGCGACCCGACCGGAACAGGAACCGCCCGCCGCCATGACCAGCCACCCCGCCGCCCGCACCCCGCAGCAGGACCGCAGCCGAGCCACCAGGGCCCGGCTGCTCGCGGCGGCCGTGGACTGCCTGGCCGAGCTCGGCTGGCACGGCTCCACCGTCGCCGTCGTCGCCGAGCGCGCCGGGGTCTCCCGGGGCGCCGCCCAGCACCACTTCCCGACCCGCGAGGACCTCTTCACCGCGGCCGTCGAGCACGTCACCGCCGAGCGGTTGGCAGCCGTCCGCGCCCACGCGGACGACCTGCCGGCCGCCGGGCCCGACCGCACCCGCGCCGTGGTCGACATGATCGTCCGCCTCTACACCGGCCCGCTGTTCCGCGCCGCCCTCCACCTGTGGACCGCCGCGGCCACCGAGGAGGCGCTTCGGGAACGGATCATCGCCCTGGAGGGCCGCGTCGGCCGGGAGGCCCACCGGGCCGCCGTGGAGTTCCTGGACGCCGACCAGAACCGCCCCGGCGTCCGCGAATCCGTGCAGGCCACACTGGACCTCGCCCGCGGACTGGGCCTCGCCAACCTGCTCACCGACGACAGTCACCGACGTTCCGGAGTGATCAGGCAGTGGGCAGGCGTTCTGGAGAGTACGCTGCGCCCGGTACGCCCATGACTCCCGTACACCCGGAGCGGCCGGACGCCCCCTGACCAAGGGGTCGCCGGGCGGCCGATGTCCGTGCAGTCTGGAGAAGAATCCCGGCCGGCACGGACCGCGAGGCCCACCCGGCCGGGCACGAGCCGAACCGGGGTGCTGCCTGATCATGCACGGACACGAGTGGGACGCGACCGCCGCCGACCTGGCACGGGGCGGAGCCCTGACACGTCCCGAGGCTGAACGCCCCGAAGGCCATCGGCTGGTCCCGCTCGCGACGGCGCTGCTCCAGGACGACGGACTCATCCTGCACTGGAGCGAGGACGCCGAGGCCCTGCTCGGCTACTCCGCCGAGGAGGCCGTCGGCAGCCACGCCGCCCGGCTGCTCACCGACGAGTCCGACCGCGCCGAGGTCCTCGGCCTGTTCCAGCGGATCATGGGCGGCACCGGCTGGTCCGGCGTCTTCCCGGTGCGCCACCGCGACGGCCACAAGGTCGACCTGGAGTTCCGCACCTACCCGATCGCCGGCCCGGCCGGCACCCTGCTGCTGCTCGCCACCGCCTCCGACACCAGGGCCCTGCACGCCGTCGAGGCCGACCTCGCGGTGCTGGACGGCATCTTCGCCCGCTCGCCGATCGGCATGGCCGTCTACGACACCGACCTGCGCTACCTGCGGATCAACGAGGCGCTCGCCCGGATGAACGGCGTGCCGGTCGCCGCCCACCTCGGCCGCCGGATATCCGCCGTCCTGCCCGGCATCAACAGCAGCGAGATCGAACAGATCATGCGCCAGGTGCTGAAGACCGGAAAACCCGTGGTGGACGCCCGCTCGCACGGCCGGGTGCCCGGGGACCCCAAGCGGGACCGCGCCTGGTCCGCCTCCTACTTCCGGCTGGAGGACTCCACCGGACGGATCTTCGGGGTCTGTTCCTCGATCATCGACGTCACCGAGCGCTTCCAGGCCGAGGCCCGCGCCGCCCGGGCCCAGGAGCGGCTGGCCACCATCGCCGAGGCGACCTCCCGGATCGGCACCACCCTCGACCTCCAGCGCACCGCCGAGGAACTGATCGAGGCCGTCGTCCCCCGGTTCGCCGACTTCGCCACCGTCGACCTGCTGGAACCGGTGCTGCGCGGGGCCGAACCCACCGCGATCCCCTCCGACCGGGACATCATGCTGCGCGCCGTCGCCGTCGGCGAGTCCTACGACTCCGGCCTCGCGCACGCCGTCGACGTGGTCGGCGAGACCTCCGAGTACGGCCCCGACCGCAGCTACGTCCAGTGCCTGCGCAGCGGGAAGCCGCTGCTGCGCACCCACGTGGACGAGGAGGCGCTGCGCGGACTGGTCTCCAGCGAGGACCGGGTGGCCCCCGGGATGGCGGCGGGCATCCACTCGTACCTGATGGTGCCGATCACCGCCCGCGGCATGGTCCTCGGCGGCTCCGAGTTCATCCGGATGCGCAACCCCGAGCCGTTCACCGCCGCCGACCTCGCCCTCGCCGAGGAACTGGTCGCCCGCACCGCGCTCGCGCTCGACAACGCCCGGCTCTACCGCCGCGAGCGGGAGACCGCCCTCACCCTCCAGCGCAGCCTGCTGCCGCAGGAGGTGCACCGCACCCTCGGCCTGGAGATCGCCTACCGGTACCTGCCCAGCAGCGTGGTCAGCGAGGTCGGCGGCGACTGGTTCGACGTGGTGCCGCTGTCCTCCGGGCGGGTCGCCCTGGTGGTCGGCGACGTGATGGGCCACGGCATCCGGGCCGCCGCCACGATGGGCCAGCTGCGCACCGTCGCCCGGACCCTCGCCACCCTCGACATGCCGCCCGAGCAGGTCCTCACCCGACTGGACGAAACCGCCTCGGGGATCGGCGAGGGCCAGTTCGCCACCTGCATCTGCGCGGTGTACGACCCGCTGGAGCGCAGCGTCCAGGTCGCCTCGGCCGGGCACCTGCCGCCGGTCCGGGTCGCCCCCGACGGCACCGCCACCAGGGTCGAGGTGCCGCCCGGGGTGCCGCTGGGCGTCGGCGGGGTGGCCTTCGAGTCGATCGAGTTCACCATCCCCGAGGGCGGCATGGTCGCGCTCTACACGGACGGCCTGGTCGAGCGGCGCGGCCAGGACCTGGACGCCGGGATCGACCTGCTGGCCCGCACCCTGGCCGGCCCGGGGCGGACCCTGGAGGAGAGCTGCGACGCCGTCCTCGGCGCGCTGGTCACCGACGGCACCGAGGACGACATCGCGATGATCATGGCCCGGGTGCTGCCGCTGCCCGACGGCCGGGTCGCCACCCTGCCGCTCACCGGCGGCGGCCGGGTACCCGGCCAGGCCCGCCGCTTCACCCGCGCCACCCTGGAGGCCTGGGGCCTGGCGGGGCTCACCGACTACGCCGAGCTGCTGGTCAGCGAACTGGTCACGAACGCCCTGCTGCACGCGGGCGCCCCGAGACGGCTGCGGCTGTTCCGCGACCGGGTGCTCACCGTCGAGGTCTCCGACGCCGGCGGGCAGACCCCGCAACTGCGCCCGTTCGCCGAGCAGGACGAGGGCGGGCGCGGGATGTTCCTGGTCAGCGAGCTGGCCCAGCGCTGGGGCAGCCGGCTCACCCGGGACGGCAAGGTGGTCTGGGCCGAGCTGGAACTTCCCTTCGGGGTCTCGTAGGGCTCGCGGAGAACGGGCGGTCGGCAACGGAGAACGGCCGCTTCCCGAGGGGGAAGCGGCCGTTCTCGCGGACTACCGCGCGTCGGCCTTCGGCCGGACGGGCGACTCGGTGCCGACGCCCTCCGGGTCGGCCGCCGGGGTGGAGCGCCCGCGCAGCAGCCGCCAGGTCATCACGGCCGCTCCGGCCAGCAGGGCGGCGGCCAGCAGTCCGGCGCTGTTCATGCCGTGGACGAAGGCCGTCCGGGCGCTCGCCAGCAGCGGCTGCGCCAGCTCGGCCGGCAGGCCCTGCGCCGTCTCGACGGCCGAGCCCAGCGACTCGCCGGCCGTGGCGGCCGCCGCCGGGTCCGTCCCGGCCGGGACGGCCAGCCCGTTCGCGTAGATCGAGCCGACCACCGAGCCGACCAGGGCGATGCCGAGCGCGGTGCCCAGCTCGTACGCCGTCTCCGAGACCGCCGAGGCGGCACCGGCCTTGTCGGCGGGCGCGGCGCTCAGCACCAGGTCGGCGCCGAGGGTGTAGACCACGCCCTCGGCCGTCCCGGTCAGCAGGAAGGAGGCGGCCAGCACCAGGTAGGTGGTGTCCTGCTCCAGCCAGCCGAGCGCGCCCACGCCCAGGCCCATCGCCAGCAGGCAGACCGTCAGCGACTTGCGGGCGCCGAAGCGCCGGGCGATCCGGGCGGTCAGCAGACCGCCGGCCACCGAGCCCGCGAAGGCCGGCAGCTCGGCCAGGCCCGCCTGGAGCGGCTGGTAGCCGCGGACCAGCTGGAGGTACTGGGAGACCACGAAGATCACGCCGGAGAGTCCGACCAGGGAGATCAGCGAGGCCGAGACGGCCGCCGTGAACCGGCGGTCGCGGAAGAGCCGGACGTCGAGCAGCGGGGTCTCCAGCCGCAGCTGGCGGCGGACGAAGAGGAACAGTGCGGCGCCGCCGGCCAGGAAGGTGACCGGCACGTCCCAGCGGTCCACGCCGTGCGCGGCCGCCTCCTTGATCGCGTAGACCGGGCCGATCACACCGGCCAGCGACAGCAGCACGCTCAGCAGGTCCCAGCGGCCCGGCTTCGGGTCCTTGGACTCCGGCAGCAGCCAGGCGCCGGACACCAGCAGCAGGAGCAGCACCGGGATGTTCATCAGGAACACCGAGCCCCACCAGAAGTGCTCCAGCAGCACCCCGCCGACCACCGGCCCGAGCGCGGCACCGGCCGTGGCGGCGGCGCCCCAGATGCCGATCGCGGTGGCCCGCTCCCGGTCGTCCGGGAAGAGGCCGCGGATCAGCGAGAGGGTGGAGGGCATGATCGTCGCGCCGGCCACGCCGAGCAGCGCGCGGGCCAGGATCAGCCAGCCGGGGCTCGGCGCGTAGGCGGCCAGCAGCGAGGCGGCGCCGAAGGCGGCGGAGCCGGCCAGCAGCAGCTTCTTGCGGCCGATCCGGTCGCTCAGCGCGCCCATGCTGACCAGCAGTCCGGCCAGCACGAAGGAGTAGGAGTCGCCGATCCAGAGCAGCTGGGTGCCGCTGGGGCGCAGCGTCTCGCTGATCGACGGGATGGCGAGGGAGAGGACGGTCGCGTCCAGGGCGACGACGGTCACGGCCAGGACGAGGACGGCGAGGCCGGTCCAGCGCTGGCGGGCGGTCAGGGTGTTCATGGCGTATCGGTGTCCGGCCCGTGGTCGGAGGTGCGGTGGATGGGGGGAGCGGGGGTGCCGGCGTCCGGTCTGCGCAGCGCGCCGCCGAGGAACAGTTCGGTGAGCGAGAAGGCGGCGTCGCGCGGGGCGAGCCGGCCCTCCTGGATGGACCAGCCGACGCCGGCCACCAGGTCGAAGAAGGCCTCGCTCAGCCAGGCGGCGCTCAGCTCGATGCGGAACACGCCCTGCTGCTGGCCGCGCAGGAAGAGCGCGTGCAGCCGGGCGATCTGGACCTCCCAGAGGTCGTTGATGTCGTCGTGCGCGTAGAGCTGGTTCTCTCCGGCCAGGAAGGCGCAGAGCATGGCGTCCGGGACGGCGGCGTCCGCCAGGCGGCGCAGCGCGCCCTCGGCGTCGCCCTGGTCGACCCCGGCGGTGTCCAGCGCGGTGGCGAACCGGTGCAGTCCGAGCAGGCCGACCTCGCGGATCAGCGCGTCGCGTCCCGGGAAGAGCCGGTGCAGCGTGGCGCGGCTGATGCCGGCGGCGCGGGCGATCTCGTCCAGGTGGGCGGTCGGGCGGCGCGAGAGCACGCCGACGGCGGCTTCCAGGACGGTGTCGCGATCGGTGGCCATGAAGCGAGTGTAGTTCACATGAGACATCGATGTCTCATTCGTTTTCGCGATGTCTCATCTGATGCATGGGTTCTCGGCGTCCGGACATGCGAAAACCGGGGACGGTGGGTCACCGTCCCCGGTCGGGGGTGTCGGGGTGCCGCTGCCCGGCAGCGGCGGCGGCTCAGCTCTGGTTGTAGAAGCCGGTGTCGTCCAGCGGGCGGTCGATCACCATGACTTCGACGTCGGCCGGCGTCAGCAGGAAGACCCGCCGGGCGATCCGCTCGATGCCGCCCTGGGTGCCGAAGATCAGTCCGGAGGCGAAGTCGACCATGCGCTTGGCCTCGGCCTCCTCCATCTCGGTCAGGTCCATGACGACCGGGATGCTCGCCCGGATGTGCTCACCGACCGTCCGCGCCGCCTCGAAGCCCGTCGGCCGCAGGGAGACGATCTTCGCGGGCGCCGGGGAGGACGGAACCGTCTCCTGGTCGACCCACTCGTCGTCGTACACCGCGGCCGGGTAGTGACCCGAGGGCATCAGCCACCCGTTGTGGTGCTCGTCGCGAAGTGCTCCCATGCCGCGCCTCCCTGCCTCGTCCCGTCCTGGTCCCCCGGGGGCGCGTGTCCGTTTTTGACACGTCATCCACTCGTCGGAACTGTCCGAGTATCGCACTGTTCACCGGTCCCGTGCCCGCTCGCGACCCCCGTACGAGTCGTGCCGTGCCGGAAACCCGGGCGGACCCGGGCACCTCCAGCGACGCGACACGGCGTCGTACGGTTGCGCGCGTTGACCTTATCGGTCGCGTCGGACCGGTAATTGACCATCTGTCAACAATGCGGAAACGATTTCACCCGGCGGTTCACTCGCCGGTCGCGCCGTCGACCGATTCGCGCAGAAGATCCGCGTGACCGTTGTGTCGGGCGTACTCCTCGACCATGTGGGCGAGGATCCAGCGCAGCGTCACCGGTTCACCCCGGCGGAGCTTCTTGCCGACGGTGTCCAGCGGCAGTCCGGCGGCCGCGCTCCGGGAGGCCTCGATCTCGGCGCGCCAGACGGCGAAGTCGGCCGCCACGTCGGCGGTGTCGATGTCGTCGAAGTCGCCGTCCTCGTTCGCCTCGGTCCAGAAGTGCCCCTCGGGGATCTCCTGGCCGAGCAGCACCGACTGGAACCAGTACTGCTCCACCTCGGCCATGTGCCGGACCAGGCCCAGCAGCGAGAGGTTGGACGGCGGGACGGAGCGCAGCCGCAGCTGGTCGTCCGTCAGGCCCGCGCACTTCTGGGCCAGGGTGTCGCGGTGGTAGTCGAGGAAGCCGGTGAGGGTGGTGGCCTCGTCGGCCACCATCGGAGGGTCCACCCGCGGGTTCGGTTCGTTCATGCGCGCCATCCTGGCGGCCGGTGACGGGCGGACGCGAACCATTTTGTTCCACCGGTCCGTGTCGCCGGTCCGTTCCACCGGTCCGTTCCACCGGTCCGTGTGGCCAGGCTCCGGGGGCGGGCGAGTGGGCTCAGCCCGCCATCACCCGGCGGCGGGCCTTGGCCGCCCGCCAGAGCCCGACCACGCTGCCCACCCCCACCAGGGCGATCATCCCGGCCGACAGCAGGAAGGCCGCCGAGTCCGGCTGCCCGGCGCTGGCCGCCGCCGTGACGTACACCAGGGTGTTCGGCACCACGCCGATCGCGGTGGCGAGCACGAAGGGCAGGAAGCGGGTGCCGGAGAAGGCCGCCCCGAAGTTGGCCGCCTGGAACGGCATGCCGGGCAGCACCCGCATCACCAGGACGCTGCGGAAGCCCTTCTCGGTGAACCGCTGGTCCAGCGCGCCGAGCACCTTCCCGCGCAGGTACGGGCGCAGCGCCTCGCGGCCCAGGCCCCGGCCGAGGGCGAAGGCCATGGCGGCGCCCAGGGTGCTGCCGAGCACCGCCAGCGCCAGGCCCAGCTTGATGCCGAGCAGC
The DNA here is from genome assembly GCF_042789895.1 of Kitasatospora sp. NPDC056783. Lineage (NCBI taxonomy): Bacteria > Bacillati > Actinomycetota > Actinomycetes > Kitasatosporales > Streptomycetaceae > Kitasatospora > Kitasatospora sp. NPDC056783. The sequence goes on along the minus strand of NZ_JBHUAF010000017.1, from coordinate 1,185 downwards.
AGCCCGGCCGCCATGTTCAGCGCCAGCCGGGGCAGGAAGGCGAGCGTCCCCACCGCGTAGACCAGGGTGAACAGCGGGCCGAACCAGTACCAGGGCATCCGGTCCGCCAGCCCGCCGTTCAGCAGGTCCGTCGGGCTCCACAGCAGCAGTGAGGCGGCGGTCGCCGCGAGCAGCGCCACCAGCAGGGCGAAGCGCCACCAGGGGGACCGTGGCGCGGCGGCGGGTATCGGGGGCGCGGCGGGCGGCGCGGTGGCGGCATCGGGCTCGGACACGGCGCGAAGCCTAGCGGGTGTCCACGGACGATCCGCCGGGGGGTTCAGCCGGCCTGTCCGAGGAATTCCAGCAGGCGCTGCCAGGAGTCGCGGGCCGCGGCGGCGTGCGCGGCCGCCGAGAGTTCGAAGAAGTTGTGCGGCGCGCCCGGGTAGGTCACGAACTCGTGCGGGAGGCCGGCCGCCGTGAGCGCCGCGTCGAAGTCCTCGACGGCGGTGGCCGGGATGTGCTCGTCGGCGCCGCCCCAGAAGGCGAGGACCGGGGCGGTCAGCCCGGCGGCGAGCTGGGTGGGCCCCGGGGCACCGTTGAGGGTGTCCGGGTAGCCGTAGTACCCGACCGCGCCCGCCAGGCCGAAGCGCGGCGCGGCGGCGCGGAAGGCCTGCCGGCCGCCGAAGCAGAAGCCGAGCGCGACCACCTCGGCGGGCCCGGCGGCGCGCAGCCGGTCCCGTGCGGCGGTGATGTCGGCGTCCAGCCCCTCGGGGGTGAGCGCGAGCAGGTGGGGGAGCAGGTTCGGCAGTTCGCCGAATTCCGCCGGACGCTTTTCCGGATCGGCGCCGGCGGTGCGCCCGTAATAGTCGAGGACGAGTGCCGGATGGCCCTGTTCGGCGAGTCGGGCGGCGGTCTGCCGGTAGAACGCGGAAAGGCCCTTGTTGTCCGGCAGGAGGAGCACGCCGGCGCCGGTGGCGATCTCCGGGCGGGCCAGGAAGGCGCCGAATTCGGTGCCGTCGGCCGAGGTCAGGGTGAGGGGGGTGGCCTCGGCCGACGGCCACGGGGCGGGGCTGAAGGCGGGCGGCGCGGCGTCCGGGTCGTAGCACACGGGGAATCCCTCTCGCGGAGTGCGGAAAACCGCCGGGCGCGGCGGCGCCCGGCGGTTCGGGACTCTATCGGGGAAATCCCTCAGGAATTCACCAAAAT
>NZ_JBHUAF010000016.1:0-49680 GCF_042789895.1 Kitasatospora sp. NPDC056783 | reverse complement strand
AGTACGACCCAGTACGAGGACGCTTCGCCGGCACGCCCAGCCGGGCGCCCGACGCCGCGCGCTGATCCGACGCGAATTGTGAGACACGGCCTAGGCCCCGGGAACGGCCGGGCGGGGCCTTCAGGAGCCCGCGGGCTCCACCCGGCGGCGCTGGGCCCGCGCGTTGCGCAGCAGCCCGGTCAGCGCGGCCAGGAAGCCGGCCGGCATCAGCATGCTCAGCCAGTACGCGGCCGTCGGCAGCGGCGTCAGGTGCAGGAACAGCGGGACGAAGGTGACCAGGGTGGCGAGCGCGCCGAGACCGAAGACGATCGCCCCGGCCTTGACGTACACGTCGCCGGGGTCGGCGCTCTGGCTGCTCACGTCTGTTCACTCCTCCGGGCCGGTCGGGACTCCCACCAGTCTGGCAGAGCGCCCGAAGGGGGCGCCCACCGGAGCGGGCCGGTCACGTTACGCAGTTTCCCGGCAGCTGAACGTTTTGATCCCTGCTGGGCGGGGGTATGCACGGGGTGCCGAGGGGCGCCGCAGGCGCGTCCCGTGTCCGCGAACCCGGGGGTGTGAGCCGATGGACAGCGTGGAGCCGCGTCCTGGCCGTGCCAGTACCGGGTTGCCCGTGACCGCGAGATCCCGTGTTCCCCGCCGACCCGGTCGGGCCTCGGAACGCGCATCCCTCGCGGAACGCGGATGAGGCAGTGACGGACCGTTAGTCTGCTCCTGACAGCGTGCTGACCATGAGCGCCCGAGGGCGCCGAGCGAGGTCGGCCGCCTTCTCCCACCACCCAGTGATCCCCGGCCAGGGCCGGGATCCCTCACACCCATTCGAGGACTGTTCGAGATGCCCACCGGCCAGGTCAAGTGGTTCAACGAGACGAAGGGCTTCGGCTTCCTGTCGCGCGACGACGGCGGCGACGTCTTCGTCCACACCAAGGCGCTGCCCGCCGGTGTCACCGCGCTGAAGCCGGGCCAGCGGGTCGAGTTCGGCGTGGTCGCCGGCCACCGCGGCGACCAGGCGATGGCCGTGCAGCTGCTGGACGCGCTGCCCTCGGTGGCCGCAGCCCAGCGCCGCAGCGCCGACGACATGGCGCCGATCGTCCAGGACCTCATCACCACGCTGGACGCGGTGCTGCCCGGTCTCCAGCGCGGGCGCTACCCCGCCAAGCCGACCGGCCAGAAGCTGGCCGGCCTGCTGCGCGCGGTGGCCGACCAGTTCGACGTCTGAGCCGTCCCGCGCGGCAGCCGGACGAGTCCTAGCCGAACGCGAGCGCACCCGGGTCGAGCGGGGGCACCAGCCCCTCCGCGGCGGCCCGGGTGAGCAGCGCGCGGACGGCCGCGTAGCCCTCCTCGCCGAGGTCCTCGGAGAACTCGGTGACGTACAGCCCGATGTGCTGCTCGGCCACGTCCAGGTCCATCTCCTGGGCGTGCGCCAGCACGTAGTCACGGCTCGCCGCCGGGTCCGCCCAGGCCTGCCGGACGGAGGCGCGGACGGCGTCGGCGAGCTCCCGCAGCCGCTCGGCGCCGAGCGAGCGCCTGGCGACGATCGCGCCCAGCGGGATCGGCAGGCCGGTCTCCCGCTCCCAGGCCTCGCCCATGTCGGCCAGGCTGTGCAGCCCGTACTGCCGGTACGTGAAGCGGGCCTCGTGGATCACCAGGCCGGCGTCCACCCGGCCGTCCCGGACGGCGGGCATGATCTCGTGGAACGGCAGGACGACGATCTCGCCGAAGCCGCCCGGCACCGCCTCCGCCGCCCAGAGCCGGAACAGCAGGTACGCGGTGGAGCGCTCGGAGGGCACCGCGACGGTCTTCCCGGCCAGGTCGGCGGGGGAGGCCACGCCCGGCAGGGTGAGCACCAGGGGGCCGCAGCCGCGGCCCAGCGCGCCACCGCAGGGCAGCAGGGTGTACTCCTCCAGGACCCAGGGCAGCGCGCCGTAGCTGATCTTCAGCACGTCCAGCTCGCCGCGTTCGGCGAGCCCGTTGGTCACGTCGATGTCGGCGAAGGTCACCTCGGGGGCGTCCGCGCCGGGCACCAGGCCGTGCGCCCAGGCGTGGAAGACGAAGGTGTCGTTCGGGCAGGGCGAGTACGCGATGCTCAGCCGTTCAGCCACGGCCGGCCTCCTCAGGTGTTCGTGGACGGGCGGCCAGTTCGCGGACGGGCAGCGCGGCGAAGGCCCGCTCCAGGGCGGCCAGTGCCTCGCCGATCCGCCAGGCGGCCCGGTCGCGCGGGCCCACCGGATTGGACACGGTGCGCAGTTCGAGGGCGGGCACGCCGTACCGGGCGGCGGCCTCGGCCACGCCGAAGCCCTCCATCGCCTCGGCGGCGGCGCCCGGGTGGCGGGCGGTCAGCTCGGCGGCCCGTTCGGCGCTGCCGGTGACGGTCGAGACGGTCAGCACCGGGCCGACGGCGAGGTTCGAACCGTCCAGCGCCCGCGCGACCAGCGCGACGGCGTCCGCCGGAGGGGTGTGCCGGACGGTGCCGAAGCCCAGCTCGGTGACGTCGGCGAAGCCCTCGGGGGTCTCGGCGCCGAGGTCCGCGGCCACGATCGCGTCGGCCAGCACGATGGCGCCGACCGGGGCGACCGGGGCGAAGCCGCCGGCGATCCCGGCCGAGACCGCCAGGGCGTACGGACGGGCCGCCAGCGCGGCGGACGCGGCGGCGGCGGAGGCTGCCGGGCCGACCCCGGCGGCCAGCACGTCCACCGGGACCCGCTCGGCCCGGTGCAGCGTGCCGCCGGGCAGCGGCAGCGCGGCGGACCCGCCGGGCAGGCCGCGCAGCACGGCCTCGGCCTCGGCCGCCACCGCGACGACGACGAGCAGCCGGGCCCGTGCGGGGCCCGACTGCTCGTCCTGGCCGTCGGTGACGGCGCGCGCGGTCATCGCGGGACCGTCAGCCGTTGTCCTTGCTGTTCAGCTGGAAGTACCAGACGGCGATCGGGGCCTCCGCGTTCGGGTCGCCCTCGACCACGGTGACCACGGTCTTGCCGCTGGAGTTCAGCAGCTTGCCCGCGGCCTGGGCACCGGACCAGGTCTGGCCCTTGGAGGCCGAGAACAGGCTGTAGCGGCCGCCCTGGTTGGACGAGCCGCCGTTGGTGAAGGCCCACCAACCGGTGTCGGCCACGTTCGGCGAGACGCCGACGCCGACCCGGTCGCTGCCCTCGACGTCCATGGAAGGCAGCGAGCCGTCCTTGAGCGCCGTGGTCGCCTCCTCCTGGCACTTCTGCTGCTGGTCCTCGGTGAGCGGGCTGCCGGCGTTCCAGCACAGCGGGTCCGCGACGACCGAGGAGTTGCCGACCGTCAGGGTGGCACGGTGGGAGATGTGCTCGGTCTGGCCGGCGGCGATGGCGACGGAGGTGCCCACCGTGGCGGCGCCGACCACGACGACGGCGCCGAGGGCGGCGATGGCACGGGTATTGAGGCTCATGCGTCAGAATCTACCGGGCCTGGCCGATCACGCGACGCGGGGGTCGGCCACCGCGTGTTGACGCTCCGGTCGCTCACACGACCCGGGCCGCCGCCGGGTGCCGCCGCAGACCCACCCGGTGGAGCGAGTGCAGCGTCCACACCAGCGCCAGGGCGACCACCCCGGCGGCGATCGACAGCCCCAGCTTCCCGTTCAGCGGCAGCAGGATGCCGACCGCGCCGCCCGCCACCCAGGACAACTGCATCAGGGTCTCCGAACGGGCGAACGCCGAGGTCCGCACCGCCTCCGGGACGTCCCGCTGGATCAGCGCGTCCAGCGCCAGCTTGCCCAGCGAGGCCGCCATCCCGGCCACCGCGGCCACCAAAACCACCGTCACCACGCCGTACCAGAGCGCGGCCGCCGCCGTCACGCAGGTCGCCAGCAGCAGCATCACGGCGACCGTCGCCTCCGGCCCCCGGGTGCGCAGCCAGGAGCCCAGCACCGACCCCAGCGCGTTGCCCGTCCCGGCCGCCACCGCGACCAGGCCCAGTGCCACGGTCGGCTGGAGGCCGCCGATCGGCTCCTCGCGCAGCAGGAAGGCCAGGAACATCACCAGGAAACCGACCAGCCACTTCATCGCCGACATCGCCCGCAGCGCCAGGATCACCGAGGGGCCGACCGCGCGCAGCGGGGTCTTGACCGGCGACGGCCGGTGGTGGATCAGGTGCGAGCCCTCGCCGTGCGCCTCGGCGTGCAGGACGGCCCGCTGCTCGCCCTTGGCCGAGTCCACCGCGGGCGGAAGGTGGAAGGCCATCAGGGTACCGATCACGAACACCAGGAACGCGCCGCGCAGCGGCCAGCCCGGCCCGAGCAGGTGCAGCAGCCCGCCCACCCCGGCCGCCACGCCGGTGGCCAGCAGCCCGGCCAGGGTGACCCGGGAGTTCGCCTTCACCAGGGACAGCCGGCTCGGCAGCAGCCGGGGCACCACCACGCTGCGCACCACGCCGTACGCCTTGGAGGCCACCAGCACGCCGAGCGCCTCCGGGTAGAGCGCGATGCCGCCGCCGGCGATCACCCCGGCCATCGTCCAGGCCAGGACGGCCCGGGCCAGCATCGCCATCGCCATGGCGGCCCGGCGGCCGTGCGGCAGGCGGTCCAGCAGCGGGCCGACCACCGGGGCCAGGACGGCGAACGGGGCCATCGTGATCAGCAGGTAGAGCGCGACCCGGCCGCGGGCCTCGCCGGTGGGCACCGAGAAGAAGATGGTGGAGGCCAGCGCGACGGTGATCAGCATGTCGCCGAAGGAGTTGAGCGCGTGCAGCTCGATCAGCTTCGCCAGGCCGGACTCGCCCGCGCCCTCGGCGGAGGTGGCCCGGCGGATCCGGCGGCCGGTGCCGTGCACCACCTTGCCGGTGCGGGAGCCGGCGGCGGAGGCGGTGCGGACCAGGAAGTGGCGGCGTGGCTCGGGGGTCTCGGCCTCTTCCCAGTCCCGCGCTTCCTCGGCCTGCGCGCCGGTCCCGGTCCGGGCCGGCTCCGCCGGGCCGGGGGCGAGCACCTCGGGAGCCCCCGTCCCGGAGAGGCCGGCGGGGGAGGCGGGCGCCCCGGGACCGTCCGCCGGCTGCGGTTCGCCCGCGCCGGGGACCGGAGGCTGCTGTCGCGGCACGGCGTCCGCCTGGTCGGGGCTGTCGGCCTGCGGGGCGCGCAGTGCGTGCTGCGACGGGTCGTGGTCCGCCACAAGCCCCATCCTGCCCCAGAAACGCCGAGCCGACGCGGGATCGGACTCCGCTCGGCGCGGCCCCCGGACAGCCCGTGTCCGCCCCGGACTGTGCCGGGGCACCGACCGGCGGGTAGCCTGCCCAGGGTCGACCCGTCGGGGCGCCGGGGCGCCGGCAGGCCGGTCGAGCGGCGCGGCCGGTACCCGAGGGGGCTTCCGGTCGCGCAGAATGGACGAGGGACTACCAAGCCGCGACGGAACAGGCAACACGCCGTGGGCGACAGAAGAACTGGGAGAGAATCGACGCCGTGAGCGCTGCGATGCGAAGCCGTACCCCCGACCGGCTCTGTGCCGAGGCCGTCGAACTCGCCCGTCAGGCAGCCGAGGAGGCCGTCGGAGCGGAGGCCGTCGGCCCGCACCTCGGTGTCCAGGCGGACGCCGACCGCGTCGTCACCCACACCTTCGAGTGCCTGGACGCGGCCTACCGCGGCTGGCACTGGGCGGTCACCGTCGCCCGCGCGCCGCGTGCCAAGAACGTCACCCTGGACGAGGTCGTGCTGCTGCCCGGCGCCGACGCGATCCTCGCCCCGCAGTGGGTGCCGTGGAGCGAGCGGCTGCGCCCCGGCGACATGGGCCCCGGTGACCTGCTGCCCACCGGCGCCGACGACCTGCGGCTGGAGCCCGGCTGGAGCGGCGAGGACGAGCCCGCGCCGAACTCCGCGGCCGCCCTGGCGGACGACGAGGACCTGGTCGTCACCGACCCGCACGTCCAGCCGGCGCCGGCCCGCGCCCGGATCGACGCCGTCGCCGAGGAACTGGGCCTCGGCCGCAGCCGGGTGCTCTCCCGGCTCGGCCTGCACCTGGCCGCCGACCGCTGGGAGAAGGCCCACGGAGCGCAGACCCCGATGGCGCAGGCCGCCCCGGCCTCGTGCGCGAGCTGCGGCTTCCTGGTCCCGATCGGCGGCTCGCTCGGACAGGCCTTCGGCGTGTGCGGCAACGAGTTCGGCCCGGCCGACGGCCAGGTCGTCTCCTACGCGTACGGCTGCGGCGGTCACTCCGAGGCGGCCGTCATCCCGGCTCCGCCGGCGCCGTCCGAGCTGATCCTGGACGAGCTGGTGGTCGAGCCGCTCCCGCTGCACCCCGACCGGGGCTCCGGCTCCGTCGAGCCCGACGCGCCGGCCGAGGAGCTCGGCCACTCCTGAGCCCCCAGCCTTCGCGGCCCGCCCGGTGACGACCGGCGCGGGCCGCGCCGCTGTCGGGGGTGGTTCCGGACGGCCCGTGGCTCGTTCCCCCGGCCGTCCTCGGGGCCGCCCGGGGCGGGGCCGGTGGTCGGGAGCAGTCAGTGGGGCAGGGAAGAATGCCTTACGACGAACAGGGCGGCGGAAGGCGGCAGGTCCAGTGGAACCTCGGATCATCGGCAGCGGCACGGACGAGCACCTCGCGGACCCCTTCGGGAGCGCCGCGCTGCGCCGGCGCGTGCTGGACGCCTGGGCCGCCTCGCCGGCCCGGTTCCGGGAGGACGCCAACGCCGAGGAGGAGCTGGCGCTCGGCGGCTACCGGGACCGCCTGGTGGTCGAGTTGGCGCAGAACGCGGCCGACGCCGCGGTCCGGGCCGGTCTCGGCGCCGGGCGGCTGCGGCTGACCCTCGCCGACGGCGTGCTCGCCGTCGCCAACACCGGCGCCCCGCTGGACGCGGCCGCCGTCGAGTCGCTGTCCACCCTGCGCGCCTCCTCCAAGCGCGGCGAGGAGCCCGCCGTCGGCCGCTTCGGGGTCGGCTTCGCCGCCGTCCTCGCGGTCACCGACGAGCCGGCCGTGCTGGGCGCCGCCGGCGGGGTGCGCTGGTCGCTCGCCGAGGCCCGGGCGCTGGCCGGGGCCCAGCCCGAGCTGGCCGACGAGCTGCGCCGCCGGGACGGCCACGTGCCGCTGCTGCGGCTGCCGTTCGCGGCCGAGGGCCCGGCGCCGGAGGGCTACGACACGGTGGTCGTGCTGCCGCTGCGGGACGCCGCCGCCGAGGACCTGACCCGCCGCCTGCTGGCCGGCATCGACGACGCGCTGCTGCTCACCCTGCCCGGCCTGCGCGAGGTCGTGGTGGAGACCCCGGACGGCACCCGGACGCTCACCCGCTCCGCCGCCGAGCCCCGCCCGGACGGCGTCACCGAGGTGACCGTCACCGACGACGCGGGCGGGCGGCCGCGGCAGACGCTCTGGCAGACCGCCGGCGCCTCCGGCCGGCTGGCCGCCGAACTGCTGGCCGACCGGCCGACCGAGGAGCGCGCCCGCCCGTACTGGACGGTGACCTGGGCCGTCCCGGTCGGCCCGGACGGCGCCCCGCAGCGGCCCGGCATCGCCTCCGTGCTGCACGCGCCCACCCCCAGCGACGAGCCGGTCGGCCTGCCCGCGCTGCTGATCGCCTCCTACCCGCTGGACTCCACCCGCCGGCACGTCGCCCCCGGCCCGCTGGCCGACTTCCTCACCGAGCGGGCCGCCGACGGCTACGCCGACCTGCTGCGCGCCCGCGGCGCCGACCTCGGCTCGCTCGGTCTGGTGCCCGCCCCGCTCGGCCGGGGCGCGCTGGACAACGCGCTGCGCGCCGCGGTGCTCTCCCGGCTGCCCGGCACGCCGTTCCTGCCGCACCCGGCGCCGGTCGAGGAGGGCACGCCCGCGCTGCGGCCCCGGGACGCGACGCTGCTGGAGGGCGCGGACGGCTCGGTGGTCGAGGCGCTCTCGCCGATCTTCCCCGGGCTGCTGCCGGCCGGGCTGGAGCGCCGCACCGAGCTGCGGGTGCTGGACGTGCGCCGGGTGCCGCTGGCCGAGGTGGTCGACCAGCTCGGCGGTCTGGACCGCGAGCCCGCCTGGTGGCGCAACCTGTACGCGGCGCTCGGCGCGGCCGACCCGGAGGCGCTCGGCGCGCTGCCGGTGCCGCTCGCGGACGGGCGGACGGTCACCGGGCCGCGGCGGGTCCTGCTGCCCTCCGAGGACGCCGACTGGGCGGCCTTCCCGGGCTACCCCGAGTCGCTCGCGGGCGCGCTCGCCGCGCTCGACCTGCGGCTGGCCCACCCCGAGGCCGCCCATCCGCTGCTGGCCAAGCTGGGGGCCGGCACCGCCACCCCGGCCGGGGTGCTGGAGACCCCCGAGGTGCGGGCCGCCGTCGCCCGCTCCTTCGACCTGGCCGAGGACGACCTGGACGCCGCGCTCGAACTCGCCGACGCCGTCCTCTCCTTGGTGAAGGCGGCCGGGGCGGAGGCCGGCGCACACCCGTGGCTGGCCCGGCTGGCGCTGCTCGACGACGAGGGCGAGCCCGCCCGCGCGGGCGAACTCGTGCTGCCCGGAAGCCCGTTCGCCGCGCTCGCCCGCGAGGAGGACGCCGGCTGGGTGGACGACGAACTGCTGGAGCGCTGGGGGCCGGAGGTGCTCGCCGCGGTCGGCGTGCTGGCGGACTTCGTGCTGGTGCGGGCCGAGGACGTGGTGCTCGACCCGGACGACCTGGAACGGCTCGACCCGACCGCCCCGGCCGACCGTGCGGCCGGCGGCCACCCCACCGGCCTGCTGGACGAGGCGCCGGACGGGCTCGCCGAGTGGGCCGAGGACGCGCTGGAGGCCCTCCAGGCCGACGAGGCGGTCGGCGTGCCGCCGGTGGCCGCCGAGCTGCTGGCCGTGCGCGACCTCGACCTGGTGGACGACGACGCCTGGCCGGAGGCGCTCGCCGCGCTGGCCCGCCCGCCGTACCGGGAGGCCGTGGTCGACCCGGTGCGCACCCTGCTGCCGGACGGCTCGTACGCCGACCTGCCGCCGTACACCGCCTGGTGGCTGCGCGACCACCCGGTGCTGGCGGGCCGGGAGCCCGCCGGCCTGCGCGCCGCCGGCGCCGACCCGCTGCTGCGCGGCCTGTACGACGAGGCCCGCACCACCCTGGACGAGCGGTTCCTGCACGCGCTCGGGGTGCGCACCACGCTGGCCGCGCTGCTCGCCGAGCCGCACGGCCCGGACGAGGTGCTGGACCGGATGACCGACCCGGCCGCCGAGGTGGGCCACCGCCAGCTGCACGGCATCCACACCGCGCTGGCCCGGGTGGACCGGGAGCGGATCGAGCCGCTGGACGTGGTGCGGGCGCTGCCGCCGCTGGATCCGGCCACCGGGCGCCGGCCGGACCACACGGTGGTGGTGGACGCGACCGAGGCGGTGGTCGCGGACGCCCCCGACCTGGTCCAGCTGCTGCACCCGTACCCGCTGCTGCCGGTCGCCCCGGCGCTGGCCGCCGACCTGGCCGAGCGGCTGCACGTGTCGCTGGCCAGCGAGGTGGCGGGCGGCCGGGTGCTCTCCGAGGGCGTGCTGCACCGGGTCCCGGCCGTGGTGCGGGAGCTGCTGCCCGGCTGCCCGGTGGCGTACGAGGAGCACGAGGACCTGCTGGTCGTCGGGCCGGACGGCGGCGAGGCGGCGGTGGACTGGCGCTGGGACACCGGCGCGGACGCCCCGGAGCCGCCGTACGACCCGGAGCTGGCCGAGGCCGAGGACGAGGAGGACGAGTTCGAGGTCCCGCCGGTGGCCGGGCTGCTGCACGCGGCCACTCCGGAGGGCCTCGCCGCCGGGCTGGCCTGGTCGGTCGGGCAGTGGCACCGCCGTTTCGAGGTGCTGGCCGCGCTCAGCGAGCCGGACCGCGCCTATGAGCTGTCGGCCGCCCGGGACTTCGAGGGCTGAGCGTGGCTGAGCGCGGCTGAACCCCGCCGGGTTCAGCCGGTGCGCGCCCGCAGGCGCCGGTAGACGGTGGTGGTGACGGTCAGCCAGACCGCGCCGAGCGTCACCAGCGCGGCGGTCCGCAGCGCGGGTGTCGGCCGGACGGCCACGCCGACACCCGCCATCGCCAGGGCGGCCAGCCCGACCGCCAGCAAGCCGCCCAGGAAGGCGATGAACGCCTCCAGGTCCCCACCCCTGCGCGCCATTCGGCACCCCCTCTCGGGGGCCATGATCGGGTCCGGGAGGTGACTTGTCACGTCGCGCCGAAGACGCTCGTCACTCCGTGCCGCGGCGCCGCATGACGCGCCAGACGACCTCCAGGGCGAGGCCGCAGGCCACGGCGATGGCGACGCCCGTCAGCGGGTCGCGGAAGCCGACCAGGGAGAGGCCGAAGAACGTCTTCAGCGGGGGGACCAGCAGCACCAGCGCGAAGGCGCCGCCCATGCTGCCGATCAGCAGCAGGCGCCACCAGTTGTACGGGCGGGCGACGATGGCCAGGACCCAGATGGCGATCAGGAAGAGCGTCAGGGTGGCCACGCTGGTGTCGGCCTTGAGGTCGGTCGCGTGGTCGGCGCGGGCGAGCGCGTAGGCGACGAAGGTGCCGGTGCCGGCGATGGCGCCGCCGGGGACGGCGATCCGCAGCACGCGCTTCACGAAGCCGCTGCGGGCCCGCTCGTTGTTGGGCGCCAGGGCCAGGAAGAAGGCCGGGATGCCGATGGTGAGCGAGGACAGCACGGTGGAGTGCCGGGGCAGGAACGGGTACGGCGAGTGGGTGCAGATCACCAGCAGCGCCAGCAGGACCGAGTAGACGGTCTTCACCAGGAAGAGCGAAGCGACCCGCTCGATGTTGCCGATCACCCGGCGGCCCTCGGCCACCACCGACGGCAGTGTGGCGAAGGAGTCGTTCAGCAGCACGATCTGGGCCACCGCCTTGGTGGCGTCCGAGCCGGTGCCCATCGCCACGCCGATGTCGGCGTCCTTGAGCGCGAGGACGTCGTTGACGCCGTCGCCGGTCATCGCCACGGTGTGGCCGCGCGACTGCAGTGCCCCGACCAGCTGGCGCTTCTGCTGCGGGGTGACCCGGCCGAAGACGCTGGTCCGGTCGGCGGTCTCGGCGAGCTCCTCCGGGTCGGTGGGCAGGGTGCGGGCGTCCAGCGGGTGGTCGGCGCCGGGCAGGCCCAGATGGCCGGCCACCGCGCCCACCGAGACCGCCGCGTCGCCGGAGATGACCTTGGCCCGGACCCGCTGGCCCTCGAAGTAGCGCAGGGTCTCGGCGGCGTCCGAGCGCAGCCGCTGCTGGAGCACCACCAGGGCGAGCGGGGTGAGGCCGGCCGCCGGGTCGGGGGAGTCCAGCGGGTCGGGGGTGCGGCCCAGCAGCAGCACCCGCAGGCCCTGGGCGCCCAGTTCGTCCACCTCGGCCAGCGCCGGGTGCCCGGCGGGCAGCAGCACGTCGGGCGCGCCGAGCAGCCAGCTGGCCTCGCCGCCCTGCGGCTCCAGCAGCTGCACGCCGCTCCACTTGCGGGCGGAGGAGAAGGGCATCGCCTCGATCACCCGCCAGCCGTCGCCGCCCGCGGTGGCGCCGTCGTCGCCGCGCCCGTACGCGTCGATGACCGCCTGCATGGAGGGGTTGGGGCGGGCGTCGGCGCCGGCCATCACGGCCAGGGCGTGCTTGACGGTGTCCGGGTCGACGGCGGGGGGCTCGCCGTTCGAGAGCACCCGCAGGTCGATCACGTCCATGCCGCCCTCGGTGAGGGTGCCGGTCTTGTCCAGGCAGACGGTGTCCACCCTGGCCAGGCCCTCGATCGCCGGGAGCTCCTGGACCAGGCACTGCTTGCGGCCGAGCCGGACCACACCGATCGCGAAGGCGACCGAGGTCAGCAGCACCAGCCCTTCGGGGACCATCGGCACGATGCCGGCCACCATGCGCCGTACGGCCTCGCGCCAGTCCCGGCCCTCGACGGCCAGCTGGCTGATGATCAGACCGAGCGCGGTGGGGATGAGCAGGTAGGTGATGAACCGCAGGATGTTGTCGATGCCGGTGCGCAGCTCCGACTTCACCAGGGTGAACTTGCTGGCCTCCTCGGCGAGCTGGGCCGCGTAGGCCGCCCGGCCGACCTTGGTGGCGGTGAAGGTGCCCGCGCCGGCCACCACGAAGCTGCCGGACATGACGTGGTCGCCGGGCTGCTTGAGGACCGGGTCGGGTTCGCCGGTGAGCAGCGACTCGTCGATCTCCAGGCCGTCCGCCTCGGTGACCTCGCCGTCCACGATCACCTTGTCGCCGATGCCGAGCAGCACGGTGTCGTCGAGGACGATCTCGGAGACGCCGACCTGCTGGACGGCGCCGTCCCGGCGGACCTGCGGGCGGGCCTCGCCGATCAGGGCCAGGCTGTCCAGGGTCTTCTTGGCGCGCAGCTCCTGGATGATGCCGATCGCGGTGTTGGCCACGATGACCAGGCCGAACAGGCCGTCCTGGATCGGGCCGACGACCAGGATGATGCCGAACATCACGCCGATGATCGCGTTGAAGCGGGTGAAGACGTTGGCCCGGACGATCTCCCGGGTGGACCGGCTGGACCGGACCGGGACGTCGTTGACCTGGCCCCTCGCCACCCGCTCGGCCACCTCGGCGGCGGTCAGGCCGCCGCGCCGGCCGGGTAGCAGGCCAAGGGGGTGCGCTCCGTCCGGGTGGTTCGGGTCGGCCGGTCGCTCTTCCGCCGGCTGGGCAGGCTGCGTCATGGCACCGACTCTACGGTCGCCTTATGTCCGATGCGTGCTACTAAAGGACCATTCAGTCCGACCGGGTGGCCGGATTCCGGCCGTCGCCGTCGGCCGTGCCGGTCGTGCGTTCGGAAGTGCTCCCGGCGGCCTCGGCGGCCCGGCCGCGGGCGATCGCGTCCCGCCGGGCGCGGCAGTACCAGAGGCCGATCAGGCCGAGCAGGCCGCCGGAGAGGCAGATCCAGGGCCAGGTTCCGTGGCCGTGGGCCGAGAGCGTGCCCTGGAAGGGGAGCAGGGCGACGAAGGCGACGAACCACAGCACCGTGCCGCCGCCGACGATGGCGACGTCGTTGGCCTCCAGCGGAGGCGGCGAGGGGTGCAGTGGCGTCTTGGGCATGGGCCTAGCGTACGGTGCGGGGGGCGCTCACGGAGGCGTCGCGACCCCTCGGGGGCTCTACGCGCGAAGATAGCGCGTGTGCGATCGGGAAACCATACTTAAAGATCTGCGCCCGGCCATCGACGCCCCGGGCGTCCCCTCCCTCTCCTCAGCTCCCCCACAGAGGACGCACGCATGCCTGTGGTCCAGCCGACCACCGAGTCGCCCGAACCCGCCGACGCCGCGCCGAAGCCCCCCACGAGCGCCGTCGACCGCTTCTTCCGGATCAGCGAGCGAGGCTCCACGCTGTCGCGCGAGATCCGCGGCGGTGTCGCCACCTTCTTCACCATGGCGTACATCCTGGTGCTGAACCCGATCATCCTGGCCAGTGGCACGGACGTCACCGGGGCCCACCTGGACAGCGCCCAGCTGGTCACCGCGACCGCCCTCACCGCGGGTCTCACCACCCTGCTGATGGGCGTGATCGGCAACGTCCCGATCGGTCTGGCGGCCGGCCTCGGCGTCAACACGATCGTGGCGCTCCAGCTCGCCCCCAAGATGACCTGGCCGGACGCCATGGGCATGGTCGTGCTGGCCGGCTTCGCGATCATGCTGCTGGTCGCCACCGGTCTGCGCGAGCGGGTCATGAACGCCGTTCCGCTCGGCCTGCGCAAGGCCATCGCGATCGGTATCGGTCTGTTCATCAGCCTGGTCGGCCTGGTCGACTCCGGCTTCGTCAGCCGCATCCCGGACGCCGCCCACACCACCGTCCCGCTCCAGCTCGGCGGCAACGGGCACCTGCTCGGCTTCCCGGTGCTGATCTTCGTGGTGGGCCTGGTGCTCACCCTGATCCTGCTGATCCGCAAGGTGCCCGGCGCCATCCTGATCAGCATCGCGGTCTCCACCGCGCTCGCCGCGATCATCGACAAGGTCGCCGACATCCCGGCGCTCAAGTGGGGCCTGACCGTCCCGTCCTGGCCGGGCAACCCGGTCGCGGCCCCGGACTTCGGCCTGGTCGGGAAGGTCAGCCTGTTCGGCGGCTTCGAGAAGGTCGGCGTGCTGACCGGCGTGCTGTTCGTCTTCACCGTGCTGATGTCGTGCTTCTTCGACGCGATGGGCACCATCCTCGGCGTGGCCGACGAGGCCAACCTGCTGGACGAGAAGGGCGACCTGCCCGGCATCAACAAGGTGCTGATGGTCGACGGCATCGCCACCGCGGCCGGCGGCGCCACCTCGGCCTCCGCCAACACCTGCTTCGTCGAGTCCACCGCCGGCGTCGGCGAGGGCGCCCGGACCGGCTTCGCCTCGATCGTCACCGGCCTGCTCTTCGTGGTGGCGCTCTTCCTCACCCCGCTCGCCACCATGGTCCCGGCCCAGGCCGCGACCCCGGCGCTGATCACCGTCGGATTCCTGATCCTGGCCAACTCGATCAAGGAGATCGACTGGGCCGACTACACGATCGCGATCCCGGCCTTCCTGACCATCGTGCTGATGCCGTTCACCTACAGCATCACCAACGGCATCGGCATGGGCTTCGTCGCCTTCTGCGTGCTGCGGGTGGCCGCCGGCCGCGGCCGCAGCGTGCCGGTCCCGCTGTACGCGGTGGCGGCGGTCTTCGGCTTCTACTACCTGATGCCGGCCTTCGGC
This sequence comes from Kitasatospora sp. NPDC056783, assembly GCF_042789895.1. Classification (NCBI taxonomy): domain Bacteria; kingdom Bacillati; phylum Actinomycetota; class Actinomycetes; order Kitasatosporales; family Streptomycetaceae; genus Kitasatospora; species Kitasatospora sp. NPDC056783. Next base: position 35,106 of record NZ_JBHUAF010000016.1, on the reverse strand, counting down.
CTGCTCTGACGGCCCACGGCCCACGGCCCACGGCCGCCGGCTGTACGAAGCCCCGCCCTCCCCGCTCCGGGAGGGCGGGGCTTCGGCGTTCGCGGAGGTGTTCGAGGGGCGGGCGGGTGGTCAGTGGACGCAGAAGTCGTTCCGCTCCGGGTCCCGCATGACGGTCCAGGAGCCGCCGGGCTCCTCGACGTGCCGGACGACCGTGGCGCCGAGGGCTTCGAGGCGGGTGACGGTGGCCGCGCGTCCGGCCGGGCCGGCGTGGACGTCGAGGTGGAAGCGGTTCTTGCCCTGCTTGGGCTCGGGGACGGCCTGGAACAGGATGCGGCGGCCGAGGCCGGTGTCCGAGGCCGGGTCGAACCGGTCCTCGGGGTGGCGGACGGCGGCCAGCGCGCGCCAGGCCGGGTGGCCGTCCACCTCGGTCAGGGCCTCGGGGCCGACCGCGCCGGCGGCGAGCAGTCGGGTGATCAGCGCGCCGTGGTCCTCCAGCGTGTACTCCAGGGCGGCGGCCCAGAAGGAGGCCTGGCGGTGCGGGTCGGCGCAGTCGATGACGAGCTTCCAGTGCAGGGACATGTAACCGGTTATATCGGTTAGCGGATGCCGGGGACAACGGGCGACCGGCGGAAGTTGTCAAAAAGGCGTCCGTGTAGGCCAGTTGGCGGCGGGAATACTGGCTGGACGGAAGAGGGGGAGGGGACTGGACCGATGGTGCAACAGGATCCGCCGGGGGGTGTCGAGGCGCAGCTGCTGCCGGAGCTGTTCCGGACGGCGGACAAGGCCTCGCTGGACGGCCAGCGCGAGACGCTGCGCTGGTACCGCGGACTGATCGCGATGCTGGTGATCGCCGCCGTGATCGGGTCGTTCCCCGGCCCGGACGACAAGGGCGACTTCGACAAGTGGCCACTGTTCTCGGTGGCGGCCTTCCTGGTGGCCGGGTACTTCTGGTCCCGGTTGCGCCGCAGCAACCCGCAGGGCCGCTGGTACCAGGCGCGGGCGGCGGCCGAGTCGGTCAAGACGCTGGCCTGGAAGTACACCGTCCGGGCCCGGCCGTTCGACGGCGAGGCGCAGTCCCCGGACGTCGACCGCGGCTACCTGCTCCAGGTGGAGGACGTGCTGCGGGCCTTCGAGGACCCGGAGATCGTGCCGCCCGGCAGCGTCGCCGAGATCACCCCGGAGATGCGGCGGATGCGGGCCGAGGACCTGGCCGCCCGGCGCACCCTCTACCTGCGCGTCCGGGTCGAGGGTCAGCGCACCTGGTACCGCTCCCGGGCGGAGGCCTGCGACTCGCAGGCGGTCTCCTGGGGCCTCGGCATCGCGGTGCTGATCATCGTCGGTGCGGCGGCGGCGATCGCCCAGGCCACCGGGGCCCTCTCGGTGCACCTCTTCGGGGCCACCTCGGCCGCGGCGGCGGCGATCATCGCCTGGACGCAGCTCAAGCAGCTCGGCCCGCTGGCGGCGGCCTACCAGCTGGCCGCGCGCGAGCTGGAGAACGTCGGCAACCAGCTGTCCGACCTGGACCTCAGGGCGTCGGACGCCGAGGCGCGCTGGGCCCGGCTGGCGGCCGAGGCGGAGGACGCGGTCTCCCGGGAGCACACCACCTGGCGCGCCCGGCGGGCGTTCCCCCGCTGACAAGTCCGTCGCTGATCCGTCCGTCCGAGACGCCGTCCCGGCCCCCGGCCCCGTGGCCGGGGGTCGCGGCCGTGCCGGAGCGGGGTGGGGCGGGGCGCGCACCGCCCGGAGGCCCGCTCCGGCGCTCGCCGTGGCGGTCGCTCCGGCGCTCACTCCAGCGGCGCTAGGCCGAACGGGTGGCCGGCCGGGTCGATCAGCACCCGCAGCGTGCGGCCGTGCTGGTAGGCGGGCTCGGTGGCGCCGAGCGCGAGGGCCTTCGCGGTGGCTTCCTCCAGGTCGTCGACGTAGAAGTCGAGGTGGAAGTGCTTGCTGCCGTCCGGCTCCGTCCACGGCTCCGGCCGGTACCCGCTCACCCGTCCGAAGCCCAGCGGGCTGCCGCCCTCGGGGTTGTCCAGGATCGCGAAGTTCTCGTCCGTGTGCCGGGTCTCCCAGCCCAGCAGCTCGCCGTAGAACGAGGCCAGCGCGACCGGGTCGGCGCAGTCGATGGTGACCATGGCGAGCCGGGCGAAGCCGGTGTCGCCGGACTCGGCCGGGACGGGCGGCGCGGACTGCTCGGTGGCGAGGTCGGACATGGCTGGTCGGCCCTTCCGGGAGTCGAGAGCTTGGGCCCATGACCAATATGGCACCGGGGCGTCTCCGGGGCGCGGTGGATCTCATTTTCCTTAGCGAGAGTAATGACGTAGGCTAAAGAGATGCCCGAGATGTCCGAGCAGGACCTCGCAGCGATCAGTCAGCTGCGATCGTCCACGATGCGCCTCTCCCGACGACTCAAACACCAGCGCGTGGAGGAGTCGTTGAGTCCCACCGAGATGGGAGTGCTGGGCACCCTCGCCCGGTGCGGAAAGGCGACGCCGGGTGAGCTCGCCCGGAAGGAGCACGTGCAGCCTCCTTCGATGACCAGGATCGTCGCGATGCTGGAGGAGAAGGGGCTGGTGCGGCGCGAGCCGCACCCCGAGGACCGCCGCCAGGTGGTCGTCAGCAGCACCGAGCAGGCGGAGACGATCCTCGACGAGAGTCGTCGACGCCGGAACGTCTGGCTCGCCGAGCTCGCCCAGGGGCTCGACGAGGAGGAATGGGCCGTCCTCAGGGAGGCCGCGCCCGTGCTCTACAAGCTCGCACACCTCTAGGCCCTCTCTTCCGGATCTTGCCGGGCGCGCGACGCCGGGCATCCCGGCTGGACGCACCGGCAGATCGCCCGAGTACGACCCAGTACGAGGACGACCTGCCGGCACGCCCAGCCGGGCGCCCGACGCCGCGCGCTGATCCGGCAAGAGCCGAAAGAGAGGGCCTGGGCACACCGACCCCGGCCGGCCGCCGGGAGAAGAAGGAGCCCGCATCACCGCAGGACCGACCACCGACACCAGGAGCGCCCCGCCCCCCCCCCGCCCCGCCCCGCCACGAGGGGAGACCACCGTGACCACGCCGGCCGCAGCCAGCGCCACCGCCATCCGTACCGACGATCCGACGAACGACCCCGCTGCGGCCAGTGCCGCGGCCGCCGACGCCCAGGCGCCCGCCCCCACGGGACTGCCCGGCAACGGCGACGACGACCCCGACGAACGCACCGCGGCGGACGACACCGCCGCTCAGGGTCGCGCCCACGCGGCCGCATCGCCCACCGGCGCCCGCTTCACCCGGCCCGGGGGGATGTTCTCCTCACTGCGCGTTCGCAACTACCGCTACTACTTCGCCGGCCAGGTGGTGTCCAACACCGGCACCTGGATGCAGCGGATCGCCCAGGACTGGCTGGTGCTGAGCCTCACCGGCAGCCCGTTCGCGGTCGGCATCACCACCGCCATGCAGTTCCTCCCGATGCTGCTGTTCGGCCTGTTCGGCGGCGTGCTCGCGGACCGGATGCCCAAGCGCCGGCTGCTGATCTACACCCAGGGTGCGATGGGCCTGCTGGCCGCCGGCCTCGCGGTGCTGACCGTCGGCGGCGTGGTGACGCCGTACTACGTGTACTTCTTCGCGCTGCTGCTCGGCCTGGTCACCGTGGTGGACAACCCGACCCGGCAGGCCTTCGTCTCCGAGATGGTCGGGCCCAAGGACCTCGCCAACGCGGTCAGCCTGAACGCAGCCAACTTCCAGACCGCCCGGCTGGTCGGCCCCGCCGTCGCGGGCCTGCTGATCGCCGCGGTCGGCAGCGGCTGGGCGTTCGCCGTCAACGCGCTGTCCTTCGCCGCCGTGATCGGCGGGCTGCTCGCGATGCGGGAGGGCGAACTGCGCCCGACCCCGCCGATCGCCCGCGAGAAGGGGCAGTTGCGCGAGGGCCTGCGCTACGTCAAGGAGCGGCCCGAGCTGCTCTGGCCGATGGTGCTGGCCGGGTTCATCGGCACCTTCGGCTTCAACTTCCCGACGCTGCTCTCCGGTTTCGCGTACGACACCTTCAAGGTGGGCGCCGGCCAGTACGGCCTGCTGAACACCGCGATGGCGATCGGCTCGCTGGCCGGCGCGCTGCTCGCCGCCCGCCGGGGCGTGCCGCGGCTGCGCCGACTGGTCGGTGCGGCGCTGGCCTTCGGCACGCTGGAGGTGGTCGCCGCGTTCGCGCCCGACTACTGGACCTTCGCGCTGCTGCTGACGCTGATCGGGATCTTCGGGCTGAGCTTCAACACCTCGGTGAACGCCTCGCTCCAGCTGGCCACCGATCCGGAGATGCGCGGCCGGGTGATGGGCCTGCTGGTGCTGGTCTTCACCGGCGGCACGCCGATCGGCGCCCCGATCGTCGGCTGGGTGACCGCCTCGTACGGGCCCCGGCTGGGCCTGCTGGCCTGTGGGCTGGTGTCCGCGGCGGCGGCCGGCGTGGTCGGCCTGGTGCTGGCCCGCAGCGCCGACCTGCGGGTGCGGTTCGACCTGCACCCGGGGCGTGGCGGCCGGGTGGTGGCCTTCGTGCCGCGGACCGGTTCGGCGCGCAAGCCGGAGCTGGCCACGGCCTGCTGACGGTCCGTCAGGCCTCCGGAGCGTCCGGAGGCCTGACGCGGATCAGAGGCGGATCTCCAGTACCTGGCCGGGCCAGACGCCGTGCGGCTGGTCGACCTCGAACGCCACGGTCTCGGTGAAACCGAGCGCCCGGTACCGGCCGACCAGCTTGCGGTCGGCGCCGCCGTAGCAGTCCACCCGCAGCAGGCCGATGCCGCGCCGGCGGGCCTCCTCGACCGCGTCGGCGATCAGCGCGGCGCCGATGCCGGAGCCCTTGCGGTCGCGGTCGGTGACCAGGTTGCGGACGTACAGCTCGCGCTCGTCCACGGCGGGGATCCACCGGCCGCGGTCCTCGGAGAGCACGCAGCAGCCGACCGTACGGCCTTCCTCGTCCTCGGCGAGGCGGATCAGGAACGGCTCCTCGGCGTACGAGGCGACCTGGTCGATCCGGGCCTGGACGGTGCTGAACGGCTGGTCGCCCCACTGGCCGGTGCGGCCCTGGGCGGCCAGCCAGGAGACGGCGCCGTCGAGCAGGGAAAGGATGGCGGGGACGTCCGCGGGCCCCCCGTTGCGGATCTTCATGGAAGTACGTTCTACCCCAGCCGGCCGGGCGCGGGAAGATTGGCCCATGAGGCTGTTCGTGGCGGTGCTGCCGCCGACCGGGGCGTTGCGGGGGCTCTCCGACGCGGTCGCGCCGGTGCGGGGGCTGCCCGGGGCGGACCGGCTGCGCTGGACGGGCGTCGAGGGCCGGCACCTGACCCTGGCATTCCTGGGCGAGGTGCCGGCCGAGCGGCTGCCGGAGCTGGAGGCGGGCCTGGCCGCCGTCGCCGAGGTGCACCCGGCGCACCGGCTGCGGATCGCGGGCGCCGGGCGGTTCGGCGACCGGGTGCTCTGGGCCGGGATCGAGGGCCAGGGCTGGGCCCTGCGCCGGCTGGCCGAGGCCGTCGCCGAGGCCACCGCCGAGGTCACCGGGGAGACCGACCGCTTCGCCTTCCACCCCCACCTCACCCTCGCCCGGGCCGGCTCCTCGCGCGGCCACCGGCGGGCCGTGCAGCGGGTCGCGGCGGCCGAGCTGGACGGCCTGGTGGCGGGGCTGGCCGACTACCGGGGGCCGGAGTGGGAGGCCGCCGAGCTGCACCTGATGCGCAGCGACCTGGGCGGCGGCTTCGCCCACTACGAGTCGCTGCGCTCCTGGGCGCTGGCGGACCGGAGCTGACGCCGGCGGGCTCGGGCGCCGGGCCGGGGGCTCGGGTCCGGGCCGGGGTGGGCCAGGGGTACGCTCGTTGACCGTGGACCCCAAGACTCGTAATCGCATCGTCTCCGGCACCCTGGTGCTGCTGCTGGTCGTCGTGCTGATCAGCTCACTGGCCGGCCGGTAGGGCGGCGCGTCCGGCCCCGCCCGGCCCCGTGAACGGCGAGAGGGCCACCGCCCGTCGGCGGTGGCCCTCGGCCGTGTCCTCGGCGGACCCGGAACCCTCAGTGGGCCCGGGGTCCTCGGGGGACCGGTATCAGAGCTGCTCGACCACGTAGTCGATGCAGTGGGTGAGCGCCTCGACGTCCGCCGGGTCGATCGCCGGGAACATCGCGATGCGCAGCTGGTTGCGGCCCAGCTTGCGGTACGGCTCGGTGTCCACGATGCCGTTGGCGCGCAGCACCTTGGCGACCGCGGCGGCGTCCACCGACTCGTCGAAGTCGATGGTGCCGACCACCTGGGAGCGCTCGGCCGGGTTGGCCACGAACGGGGTGGCGAAGGAGGACTTCTCGGCCCAGGAGTACAGCCGGGACGAGGAGTCGGCGGTGCGGGCGACCGCCCAGTCCAGTCCGCCGTTGCCGTTCAGCCACTCCAGCTGGTCGGCCAGCAGGAACAGGGTGGCCAGCGACGGGGTGTTGTACGTCTGGTCCTTCGACGAGTTGTCGATGGCCGTCGGCAGCGAGAAGAACGGCGGGATGTAGCGGCCGGAGCCGGCGATCTCGGCGGCGCGCTCCAGGGCGGCCGGGGAGAAGGTGGCCAGCCACAGGCCGCCCTCGGAGGCGAAGGACTTCTGCGGCGCGAAGTAGTAGACGTCCGTCTCGGTGATGTCCACCGGCAGGCCGCCGGCGCCCGAGGTGGCGTCCACCAGGACCAGCGAGCCCTCGTCGGCGCCGACCGGGCGCCCGATCGGCATCGCGACGCCGGTCGAGGTCTCGTTGTGGGTCAGCCCGTAGACGTCCACGCCGGCCTCGGCGACCGGCAGCGGGTGGGTGCCCGGGGCGGTCTTGATCACGGTCGGCTCGCCGAGCCACGGCGCGGCCTTGACCGAGGAGGCGAACTTCGAGGAGAACTCGCCGAAGTCCAGGTGCTGGGACTTCTCCCGCACCAGGCCGAAGGCCGCGATGTCCCAGAACGCGGTGGAGCCGCCGTTGCCGAGGACGACCTGGTAGTCGTCCGGCAGCGAGAACAGGCTGCTCACGCCCTCGCGCACGCGCTTGACCAGGTTCTTCACCGGGGCCTGGCGGTGCGAGGTGCCGAGCAGGGAGGTCTGGGTGGCGGCGAGGGCGCTGAGGGCCTCGGGACGCACCTTGGACGGTCCGCAGCCGAAACGGCCGTCTGCGGGCTTGATGTCAGCGGGGATCTGGATCTGAGCCACGCGCGCAGCCTACCGGCCGGGGCTGGGCGGGGGTACGGCCGTCCGCCCGCTGAGACTGTGATCCGCGCGGCGGAGGCCGCTGCCCGGGAACGCCGACAGCGGGCCCGATGGGAACCGGACCCGCTGGTCAGAGGCACTGTCCGGACGCTCGTCCGGTCGTCGTCAGTGGGCGATGGCGTCCCAGCCGTCGATCTCCTCGGGGCGGCGCGGGCCGGGGCCGACGTAGCGCGCGGAGGGGCGCACGAGCCGGCCCGTGCGCTTCTGCTCCAGGATGTGCGCCGACCAGCCGGCGGTGCGCGCGCAGGTGAACATCGAGGTGAACATGTGCGCCGGCACCTCGGCGAAGTCCAGCATGATGGCGGCCCAGAACTCGACGTTGGTGGCCAGCACGCGGTCCGGGCGGCGGTTGTGCAGCTCCTCCAGCGCGGCCTTCTCCAGCGCCTCGGCGACCTCGAAGCGCGGCGCGCCGAGCTCCTTGGCGGTGCGGCGCAGCACGCGGGCGCGCGGGTCCTCGGCGCGGTAGACGCGGTGGCCGAAGCCCATCAGGCGCTCGCCCTTGTCCAGGGCGTTCTTGACCCACGCGGTCGCGTCGCCGGTGCGCTCGATCTCCTCGATCATGCCGAGCACGCGGGACGGCGCGCCGCCGTGCAGCGGGCCGGACATCGCGCCGACGGCGCCGGAGAGGGCGGCCGCGACGTCGGCGCCGGTGGAGGCGATGACCCGGGCGGTGAAGGTGGAGGCGTTCATGCCGTGCTCGGCGGCCGAGGTCCAGTAGGCGTCGACGGCCTTGACGTGCTTCGGGTCCGGCTCGCCGCGCCAGCGGATCATGAACCGCTCGACGACCGTCTCGGCCTTGTCGATCTCGCTCTGCGGGACCATCGGCAGGCCCTGGCCGCGGGCCGACTGGGCGACGTAGGAGAGTGCCATCACGGCGGCCCGGGCGAGGTCGTCGCGGGCCTGGTCGGCGTCGATGTCCAGCAGCGGCTTCAGGCCCCAGACCGGGGCGAGCATGGCGAGCGCCGACTGGACGTCGACCCGGATGTCGCCGGAGTGCACCGGGATCGGGAAGGGCTCGGCGGCCGGCAGCCCGGGGTTGAACTTGCCGTCCACCAGCAGGCCCCAGACGTGGCCGAAGGAGACGTTGCCGACCAGGTCGTCGATGTCGACACCGCGGTACCGCAGGGCGCCGCCCTCGCGGTCGGGTTCGGCGATCTCGCTCTCGAACGCGACGACTCCCTCAAGCCCGGGTACGAAATCGGACATGCGACGGCTCCTTCAAGTTCTGCGATCGGCGCCCCGCCTTTGGTGGGGCGGCGCGCCAGTGACCGATTGGTGTTTGGCACTCGGTGCCAGGGTGACAGGCACGGGGTGCATTGCGCCATACACCACCGTGGTGATGTTTCCCGTGGGCCCGGTTGACTTTCCGGTGGGACGGTTCGGTCGCCCGCGGAGGGGTCCGGGGCCGCCGGCACCAAAAGCCCTGTTTCCGGACGATTCCCCACAGGATGGGCGGTCAAGCCGGGGTGGATCACCGTTTCTCCCACCGAGGTTTGTCCGGAGGTAGCGGTGCCCGTTGCTTGTCGTACGGGATGATGTTGGCGTGCAGACCCCGGATCACGCCCAGTCGACGCCCCTGAGCCCCGCCAACCGGACCCTGGCCGACGAGGCCCGACCAAGTCCGGACCTCACCGTGATGCGCAAGCACTACAGCCACGAGGGCCTGGCCGAGGGGCAGCTCGCGCCCGAGCCGGTCGCCCAGTTCACCCGCTGGTTCCACGAGGCGGACGACGCCGGGGTGGTGGAACCCAACGCGATGGTGCTCTCCACCGCCGACGCCGAGGGGTGGCCCAGCTCGCGCACCGTCCTGCTCAAGGGCTACGACCTGCGCGGCTTCGTCTTCTTCACCAACTACGGCTCCCGCAAGGGCTCCGAACTCGCCGCCAACCCGCAGGCCTCGCTGCTGTTCCCGTGGATCGCGCTGGCCCGCCAGGTGATCGTCCAGGGCCGGGTGGAGAAGGTCGGCCGGGACGAGACCGCCGCCTACTTCCGCACCCGCCCGCACGGCTCCCAGCTGGGCGCCTGGGCGAGCGAGCAGTCCAGCCCGGTCGGCGGCCGGGCGGTCCTCGAACAGCGCTACGCCGAACTGGAGCGCCGCTACCCGGAGGGCGAGGGCGTCCCGGTCCCGCCGTTCTGGGGCGGCTACCGGGTGATCCCGCGGAGCGTCGAGTTCTGGCAGGGGCGGGAGAACCGGCTGCACGACCGGCTCCGCTACGTCGCCGACCCGTCCCGCCCGACGGGGTGGCGGGTGGAGCGGCTCTGCCCGTGATCCGTTCGGCCCACACGCTCCGCGCGGCGTCCGCGCGGAGCTGATTGACCGTCACCTTCCGGGTAGTAGGATGCCCGTCGCGGACCTGGGCCGACGCGCTTGCGGCCGGCCGCCGCTGTGCCGACACGATCGAGTGAGGGACTGATGGGCGTCACCGGTGCGGAAACCGCCGCTGGACTCGGCTCTGACCTGGTCGACGTCGCCGCCCTGCCGCTCGACGAACTCGACGCCCTGCCCGACACCGTCCTCGGCGACCTGTTGCGCCGGGTCGTCGCGGACGCCCTGACGCCCGGCGCGGAGCCGCTCGCCGCGTTCCAGTCGGCGCTCGACCGGTAGCGCCCCGCCGATAGCGCCCGATCGGCGGTGTCCGAACGGCGGCACCCGGTCGGCCCGCGCGGCCGGTCGCGCCCGGCGGGGCCGTCGGCCCACCCCCGTGACCCCGTTTGTGCGCCCCCGGGCGCCGGAGCGCTCCGAGCCGCCCTGGTGCGCCTGACCACCGGCTAAACCGCCCGAGGCTCCGAATCCTCCAACTCGCCAGCGGGGCAAGGGGAGTTCGCGACATGCTGGGGTATGAAACCAGCGCCGTCGCGGACCGTCGGGCACGGGGGGAACGAGTGGTGGAGCAGGAACAGCAACGGCCGTACTTCTTCTTCAGCTACGCACGCCGGGACTTCGAGGCCGAGGACGCCTTCGTCAACCAGTTCTTCAACGACCTGCGGGACGAGCTGGGCCGACTGCTCGGCGCGGCGGTCCGGTCCGAGGAACTCGCCTTCCGTGACACCGAGCAGCTGCGCCTCGGCGACGACTGGGCCGAGCGGCTCGCGACGATGCTGGGCCGCAGCCGGACCATGATCGCGCTCTACTCCCCGGCCTACTTCGCCAGCCTCTACTGCGGCAAGGAGTGGACCGCCTTCCGCGGCCGGGTGCGGCGCCACCACGAGGACACCGGGGAACTCGTCCCGGCGCTGGTGCCGGTGCTCTGGGAGCCTGTCGGATCGGCTGAACTGGCCGCCGAGGTGACCAAGGTCCAGTGGGTCCAGCCGGACATGGGCGAGGCCTACGCCCGGCACGGGCTGCGGGCCCTGCTGCGCACCGCGCAGAGCGGGGCGTACGAGCAGGTCGTCCGGGTGGTCGCGGAGCGGGTCCGGGACGCGGCCGCGCGGCGGCTCGGCGAGCTGCCCGAGTTCGACCTGAGCGCGGTGCGCGGCTACTTCCCGCCCCCGGCGGCGCCCGAACCCGCCCCCAGCCCCGGGATGGTACGGCTGTTCATCGCGGCCGGGAGCGCCTCGGAGGCCGCCGTCGAGGGCGGCTCGTACGCGGGCGGCTGGTACGGGGCCAAGCCCTGGCACTGGGCGCCCTACTACCCGCCCGCCCGGCCGTCCCTGGTGGTGCGCGCCCAGCAGGTGATCACCGCGGCCGGGCACACCACCACGCTGGAGGAGATCGGCCCCGGCCTCGGCGAGAAGCTCGACCAGGCCCGGGAGGACAGCCAGGTCAGCGTGCTCCTGGTCGACCCGTGGGTGGCCGGCAACGGCCGCTACCGGGCCGCGCTGAGCGAGTACGACGACCAGAACCACCCGGTCACCGGCGTCGTGGTGCCGATCGGCAGCAACGACCCGGATGGGGAGCGCGAGGCGCCGTGGACCGGCGTGCGCGGCGTGTTCCGGCGCAACTGGCTGCGCCGGAGCGACCTGGAGCACTTGTTCCGGGTGCGCGTGAGCCAGGAGAGCTTCGACAACGACCTCACCATCATGGTGACGGTCGCCCAGAACAAGCTCATGGACGACAACCTCGATTGGGGAGACCATGGCGGGGACGCCTTCGGCTTCGGGGGCGACGCCTTCGGCTTCGGTGACGACGGCCCGGACATGCCCGGGCTGACCATCCCGGCCGGCCCGCCCGGCAGCCCCCGCCCACCGGGCCCGCGCCACGGCCCGGCGGCCGCGCGGCACCGACCCGATCCGGCTCCACACGAACCGCCCGGCCGGCGCCGGGGCCAGGACGACGCTGTCCCGCTGAGGGGAGACCAGGACGATGACCACTGAGCCCGGCGCAGAGCCGGAGCGCGGCGGACCGGGATCGGTCGTCACGTTCTACTCGTTCAAGGGTGGAACGGGCCGGACCATGGCGCTCGCCAACGTCGGCTGGATCCTCGCCAGCCGCGGCCTGCGCGTCCTGGTCGTCGACTGGGACCTGGAGGCGCCCGGTCTCCACCGCTACTACCACCCGCTGCTGGTCGACCCCGAACTGCACTCCACCGACGGCCTCATCGACCTGCTGCGCTCCTACGTCAAGCAGGCCCTTCCCTCGGCCGCCGGACCGGTCGGGCTGTCCCCGGCCGAGTGGCTGGACGAGCCCGGACGCCTGGAAGGCTACGTCTGCGGCCTCGCCCTCGATCTGCCGCCCGGCGGCCGGCTCGACTTCCTGCCCGCTGGGCGGCAGAACGCCGCCTACGCCGCCGCCGTCACCAGCTTCAACTGGCGCAGCTTCTTCCACGGCCGGGACATCCGCGGCGGCGATTTCCTGCGCGAGCTGCGCGAACGTTGGGCCCGCGGCTACGACTACGTGCTCATCGACAGCCGCACCGGCGTCAGCGACACCTCAGGCATCTGCACCGTCCTGATGCCCGACACCGTGGTGGACTGCTTCACCTTCAGCGTCCAGAACATCCGCGGTGGCGTCGACGCAGCCCACGCCATAGCCGAGACCGAGGAACGGGCGATCCGGGTGCTGCCGGTGCCGATGCGGGTCGAGGACGCCGAGCAGGAGCGCCTGGAGGCCGGTCGCGACTACGCCCGCGAGGCCTTCGCCCCCTACCTCGGCCGCTGGCTGACCGGCGACCGGCGGGCCGCCTACTGGGCCGACGTCGAGGTGCCGTACAAGCCCTTCTACGCCTACGAGGAGGTGCCCGCCACCGTCGCCGACCGGCCGCAGGAGGCCCGCAGCCTGCTCAACGCCTTCGAACGGCTGGCCGGTTGGATCACCGACGGCCGGGTCCGCACCCTGCGCCCGCTCACCGCCGAGAACCGCCGCCGGCTCTACAACGCCTACCTGCGCTCCGCCCGCGCGGTGCCCCGGCAGGTGTTCGTCAGCTACGCGCCCGAGGACCGGATGTGGGCCGAGTGGGCCGCCGGGACGCTCACCCGCTTCGGCTACCAGACCTCCCTGCACAGTGCCGCCGAGCCGTACACCGGCTCCCGGCCGCCGGAGGTCGCGGGACCGGTCGACGGCCAGGGCCGGCTGCTCGCGCTGCTCTCGCCCGAGTACACCGCGCTGCCCCGCGCCGCCGAGGTCTGGCAGCTCCTCCAGGGGCGCGAACTGGCCTCCGGATCACCGGCGTTGGTCTCCTTCCGGCTCCAGGACTCGGACGAGCCGGTGCCCCGCCCGTTCGCCGGGCAGCCCGCGCCCGACCTGGTCCGCTCCTCCGCCGTCGGTGCCGAGTCCCAGCTCTACGCCGAACTCGGCCCGCCGCCCGGCAGCAATCGCCAACCCGACTCCGACAGCGGGGAGTTCACGGCCCCCGCCCGGTTCCCCGGCACCGCCCCGCAGGTCCAGGAGGCGCCCTCGCGCAACGCCGCCTTCATCGGCCGGGGCAAGCTGCTCGAACTGCTCCGCAACCGCTTCACCGGCGGACCCACCGCAGTGCTCAGCCAGGTGCTCTACGGCTTCGGCGGCGCCGGCAAGTCCCAGATCGCCGCCGAGTACGCGCACCGCTTCAAGGCCGCGTACGACGTGGTCTGGTGGGTGCCCGCCGAGGAGCCCGCCAACATCCCGCAGAAGCTCGCCGAACTCGCCCCCAGGCTCGGCGTGCCCAGCAGCGACGACGTCGCGCACACCGCCGCCGCCGTGCTCGACGCGCTGCGCCGGGGCCAGCCGTACCGCCGCTGGCTGCTCGTCTTCGACAACGCCGGCACCCCCGAGGAACTCGCCCCCTGGCAGCCGGCCGGCTCCTCCGGGGGGCACGTGCTGATCACCTCCCGCAACCAGGGCTGGGCCCGGCACGCCGGACTGGTCGAGGTCGACGTCTTCCTCCGCGAGGAGAGCGTCCGGCTGCTGCGCCGCTTCAACAGCGGCCTCTCCCCGGAGGACGCCGATCAGGTCGCGCACCGGCTCGGCGACCTGCCGCTCGCCGTCGGCCAGGCCGCCGTCTGGCTCCAGGAGACGTCGATGCCGATCGCCACGTACCTCGAACTGCTCGACGAAGAGCTCACCGAGATGCTCGAACGCACTCGGCTGCGCACCGCCGACTACCCGCACTCGGCCGCAGCGACCTGGCGCATCTCGGTCGAGGAACTGCGCCGGATGAACGCCCCGGCCGCCCAGATCCTGGAGATCTGCGCCTTCTTCGGCCCCGACGCCATCCCGATGCGGCTGCTCTACAGCCGGGCCGTCACCCGCGCCCTGCGGCTGCCCCCGCGGGCGCCCCGAGACAAGCTCGCGATCGGCGAGTTCCTGCGGGCCATCAACCGGTTCGGGCTCGCCCGCACCGACCAGGGCAGCGAGACCATCACCGTGCACCGGCTGGTCCAGGCCGTCCTGCGGGACCAGGTCGAGGAGGAGCGGCGGGCCGAACTGCGCGGCGTCGTCCACGCCGCGCTCGCCACCGCCAACCCCGGTGACCCGGACGTGCCCGCCAACTGGGCCGAGTACGCCGAACTCCTGCCCCACCTCTGGCCGTCCGGGGCGCTGGACAGTGCCGACGAGGACGTCCGGCAGTGGATCATCGACTCGGTCCGCTACCAGTGGAAGCGCAGCCTGCACGAGTCCGGCCGGGAACTGGCCGAGCGGACCCTCGAACACTGGCGCCAGGACGGCTACGGCGGGCCCGACTTCGACATCGACAACGACGCCCAGACGCTCATGCTGCGCACGCAGCTGAGCAACATCCGCCGCTCCCAGGGTGCCCTCCAGGAAGCCTACGAGATGGACCGGGACATCCTGGAGCGCTTCACCGCGACCCTGGGCCCGGAGCACTCGCACACCCTCGCCGTCGCCAACAGCCTCGGCGCCGACCTGCGTTTCCTCGGCCGCTACGACGAGGCCCGGGCGCTCGACCGCCGCACCCTGGATGCCGCCCGGCGTACCCTCGGCCCGGACCACCCGCGCACCCTGATGATCACCAACAACCTCGCCGTCTCCGACTACCTGGCCGGCGACCGCCGGGCCGCCCTGGAGCGGCATCGCAGCAACTACCTCCAGCAGCGCGACGCGCTCGGCGCGCACAGCCTGTACGCGCTCTCCTCGGCCTCCAACTACGCCCGAGACCTACGCGAGACCGGGCGGCTGCGGGAGGCCCTGGACCTGCTGGAGGAGACCGTCCGGATCTACCAGCAGACCATCGGCGACGGCCACACCGACACCCTGCGCGCCCGCAAGAACCTGGCCGTGGCGCTGCGTCGGGCCGGCCGCTACCACGAGGCCCTGGAGATCGACGAGGACATCTACCAGCGCTACCTGGACATCAACGGTCCCGAGCACCCCGACACCCTGGCCGCCGCCACCAACCTGGCCAGCGACCTCAACGCGCTCGGCGACACCGGGCGGGCGATCCCGCTGGCGGAGCGGGCGTTGCTGCGGTACCGCGACTATCTGGGCGAGGACCACCCGGTGACGCTGGCCGGCGCCAACAACCTCTCGGTGTACCTGCGGCTGGCGGGGCGCACGGTGGAGGCGCGCGAGCTGTCCGGCCGTACGCTGGCGCAGTTCCGCACCGTCCTCGGCGCGCACCACCTCTACATCCCGATCGCGATGATGAACCACGCGAACGACCTGGCGCTGGCCGGGGAGCTCCAGGCCGCGCTGGACCTGGAACTGGAGGCGGAGCCGCTGATGACCGACGCCCTCGGCCAGGACCACTACGACGCCATCGGCATCAACTCCAACCTCTCGCTGTCGATGGCCGCCCTCGGGTACGCCGAGCGGGCCGCGGAACTGCGGGCGGAGTGCATCCGCAGGGCCAGGGTGACGTTGGGGGAGGAACACCCGACCACGATCGCGGTGCGGGCCGGGACACGGCTGGACTCGGACGTGGAGCCGCCGCACGTGTGACGACGAGTCGGTCGCGGTGGCTTAGTAGGCTCACGGCATGGTGCCGTTCCGGCAGTTCCTGCTGAAGATCCACAGTCGGTGCAACCTGGCTTGCGACTACTGCTACGTGTACCAGGGCGCGGACCAGAGCTGGCGCCGGCGGCCGCGGCGGATGGAGCTGGCGACCGTCCGCCGCACCGCACGGCGGATCGACGAGCACGCGGCCGAGCACGGACTGGAGGAGGTCTCCGTCGTGCTGCACGGCGGGGAACCGCTGCTCGTCGGCGCTCGCCATCTGGAAGTGCTGCTGGGCGAGTTGGCGGCCGTGCGGCCCCGGGTGCGGTTCACCGTGCAGACCAACGGGCTGCGGCTGCTGGAGGAACCCGGCCTGCTCGACGTGCTGCACCGGCACCGGGTCTCGGTCGGGGTGTCGCTGGACGGCGCCCGGGCCGACCATGACCGGCACCGGCGGCTGCCCTCCGGCGCGGGCAGCTGGGCGCGCACTGCCGAGGCGGTACGGCTGCTCGGCTCGGAGCGGCACCGGGAGCTGTTCGCCGGCCTGCTGTGCGTCGTCGACCTGGACGCGGACCCGGTGGCCACCTACGAGGCGCTGCTGGAGTTCGCGCCGCCCCGGCTCGACCTGCTGCTGCCGCACGCGACCTGGCGGGAACCGCCACCGGGGGTGCGGCCGCGCGCGGTGCCGGACGGGCCGCCGGGTGGCGTGCCGGCGGTGCCGGCGCCGTACGGGGAGTGGCTGATCGCCGCCTTCGACCGCTGGTACGGCGCGCCGCGCCGGGAGACCGGGGTGCGGCTGTTCGAGGAGCTGTCGGTGCTGCTGCTCGGCGGCCGGGCGGCCAGCGAGGCGGTCGGGCTGGCGCCCGTCGACCTGGTGGTGGTCGAGGTGGACGGGGCGATCGAGCAGGCGGACAGCCTCAAGGTGGCCTACGACGGCGCCCCAGGGACCGGCCTGGACGTGTGGCGGCACGGCTTCGCGGACGCGGCCGCCCACCCGGCCTTCCGGGCCCGCCAGCGCGGCCTCGCGGGCCTCGGTCCGGTCTGCGCCGGTTGCCCGCTGGCCGAGGTCTGCGGCGGGGGGCTGTACGCGCACCGGTACGCGGGGGACGGCTTCGGCCACCCGTCGGTGTACTGCGCGGACCTGGACCGGTTGATCCGGCACATCGCGGGGCGCCTGCGCGCGGGGGTGGCGGGGCTGGTGAGGAGCTGAGTGGACCTTCGGCCTGGCTGGTCGGGGGAGGGGCCTGGGGAGGGGGTCGGGGTGCTCCGGCTCACCCGTTCGGGTCACGCTCGGCCGCCGTCCGGCTGATCCGCCCCGGCGCGGGGACACCGGGGGCGGGCCCGGCGGGTTGGGGATGGGTCGGCCGACCGGGCCGGAGGCCGCACACAGGAGGAGGAGAACCGGTGGCTGGTACGGGTGAGGTGATGGCGGCCGGCGTGCCGGGCGCGCGCGGGGCGGACGGGCTGCCCCGGCACGGTGTGGACCGGGTGACGTTCCGGGCGATCGCGGGCGCGCGCGGCGGGCCCGAGGCCGTCCGGCTGCTGCGCTCCGGGCAGTTGAGCAAGCGGGCGCTGCTGCTGCTGGCGCTGCGCCGGGCGGCGCCCGAGCACGACGGGTACCGGGAGGCGTACGCCCGGGTGCGGGCGTTGCGGCGGGACGACCGGGAGAGGTGGGAAGAGGTGCTGCTGCGGCCGGAGTTGGACGCCTGGACGGCCGATTGCCTGCGGGGCGCGGCGGCCGGGTCGGTCGGGCAGTCCGTTCCGCTCGGCGGGTTGGACGAGTTCCTCCACAGTATTCCCGGCCCGGTCGTCGCGCTGGAGTGTGACGGGCTGCGCTGGGCGCCGACGATCGACCACGCCGGTCCGCGCCGGGTGGACTACGGACGGCCGCCGGCCGGCCCGCTTCTCGACGCCGAACTCGCCCTCTGGGAAGAGCGGTTGACCGGGGCCTGGGACATCCTGGTGCGTCGCCACCGCCGCCACGCGCAGGCCGTGGCGGCCTGCGTGAGCACCGTCGTTCCGCTGCGGCCCGGCCCCGGCGGCGAGGTGGTCAGCGCCGCCGCCCGTCGGGCGTACGGCGCGGTGGCGGCCTCGCTGCCGGGTGAGCCGGCGCTACTGGCCCTGGCCCTGGTGCACGAGTTCCTGCACGTCCAACTCGGCGCCCTGCTCGACCTGGTGCCGCTGCACCGCCCCAACGGCCCGGCGGTCTACCGGGCGCCCTGGCGGCCCGACCCGCGCCCGGCCGGGGCACTGCTCCAGGGCGCGTACGCCCACCTGGGTGTGGCCGACTTCTGGCGGGCGGAGGCGGAGGCGGGTGCCGGGACGGGTGGCCCAGACCGCGCGCACCGGGAGTTCGCGCGCTGGCGGACGCACACCCTGACCGCCGGGGAGACTCTCCTCGGCTGCGGTGAACTGACGGCGAGCGGCGTGGAGTTCACCGAGGAGCTGGTGCGGACTGTGCGGGGGCTCGGTGCGCCGGGGGAATGACTCCGGGCGCTCGGATGCTTGACCGGAAGACGTGCTTGTCCGGGTGCTTCTCCGGGCACTCCCGGGGTGTGCCCAGGTACTGCTCCAGGACTCTGTTCCGGCGACACCCCTTACCCCGGCGATGCGCTTCGGCGCGCGCCACGGCGAAGTGCGCGACCGCTGAACGGGTGAATTCTGGGAGTCCCGTGCGCTGTCGTACGGCCCCGGCCGCCCGGGGGCCCAGCGTGAGTCCGCAACGTGCCGCGCGAAGTGGCAGCGGGAAGATAGATTTAGTCCCAACCGGGTGGGCATACCCACCCTCGGCAGGTCCTAACCGCGCCTAAGGAAAAGAACTATGACTCCGGTAACCAGCACCAGGCCGGCCGGCAAGCTCACTGACCCTCAGGAGACGCCGGAACGTCCCTCTCTCGCCGATCTCGCCGCGCTCGGCGCGGAGGAGCTCGCCGCCCGGCTCCAGCGCGCGCTCCCCGGCGCGGAATCCGGCCTCGTGCCGGTCGCTGCTTTCAACTCCTCGATCTGACCCGGTCCGGATTCCCGAACGGAATCCGGACCCGGCAGGTCCAACCCCACTGAGGCTCACCGAGCCCCACCGGATCTCACGGAGCCCCCACCGGGCCCCCGCTGGGTCTCGATGGTCTCGATGAGCCTCACCGAACCGAACAGTCCCAGTTCCATGACGACGTCCGTCCCGCTGCCGTTGACGCAGTTCGTGATCAAGGTCCACAGTCGCTGTGACCTGGCCTGCGACCACTGCTACGTCTACGAACACGCGGATACCAGCTGGCGCTCCCGCCCCAAGGTCATCGCGGACGGGATCCTGGCCAAGGCCGCCGAGCGCATCGGCGAGCACGCGGCCGCCCACCGGCTGCCCGCCGTCCGGGTCGTCCTGCACGGGGGAGAACCCCTGCTCGCCGGCCCGGACCGGTTGCGCCGGGCCGCCGAGGCGCTGCGGGCGGCGCTTCCGGACGGGTGCGTGCTCGACCTGCGCATCCACACCAACGGTGTGCTGTTGAGCCGCGAGTTCTGCTCGCTCTTCGCGGAGCTGGACGTCAAGGTCGGCATCTCGCTGGACGGGGACAGGGCCGCCAACGACCGCCACCGGCGGTTCGCCGACGGGCGGAGCAGCCATCCACAGGTGCTGCGGGCGGTCGGGCTGCTGAGCGAGCCCGAGTACCGGCACCTGTTCGCCGGTCTGCTGTGCACGATGGACGTCGAGAACGATCCGGTGGCCGTGTACCGGGCGCTGGCCGAACTCCGGCCGCCCGCCGTGGACTTCCTGCTTCCGCACGCCACCTGGGAAGAGCCGCCCAAGCGCCCCGCCGCGCTGGGGGCCACCCCGTACGCCGACTGGCTGCTGACCGTCCACAGGCTGTGGGAAACGGACGGGCGGCCGTTCGCCGTACGGACCTTCGAGTCCGTGCACCGGACCCTGCGCGGGCTCTCCAGCCTCACCGAGTCGCTCGGGCTCGAACCCTCCGACCTGGCGGTCCTGGAGACGGACGGGACCTTCGAGCAGGCCGACAGCCTGAAGACGGCGTACGACGGCGCACCCGTCACCGGGATGAACGTCTTCGCGCACAGCCTCGACGACCTCGCCCGGCACCCCGGCATCGCCGCCCGCCAGTCCGGCCTGGCCGGACTGAGCGAGGCCTGCCGCTCCTGCTCCGTGGTGCGCTCCTGCGGCGGCGGGCTGTACGCCCACCGCTATCGGAGCGACGATGGAGGAGGCGGCTTCGACCATCCCTCCGTCTACTGCGGTGATCTCATGACGTTCATCAACGGCATTGCGGGGAACGGGGGTTCGACGGCCGTTCCGGCCCAGGTCGTCGGCGAGCCGCTGCCCGGCGCGCTCACCCCGGCGCAACTCGACGAGCTCGCCCACGGCTACGGGGGAGCCGACACCGTCGCCGCGCTGGGACGCTCCCAACTCCGCCTCACCAGGGCCATGTTGGCCGCCGCCTGGGACGCCTCCGGGCAGGGGCGCCCAGAGGCCTGGGCACTGCTGGCGGAGCTCGACACGGCGGCCCCGGCCGCCGTGGACGCCGTGCTCGCCCACCCGTACGCCCGCGCCTGGGCGGCCCGCCGGCTCGCCGGGGACCTGCCGGTCGGGCTCGGCCCGCTCGCCGCGCTCGCCGCGGCCGCCGCGGTGCGGGCCGGGCGGGGGGACGCGGTGGCGGTTCCGGTCCGGGGCGGGTGGCTGCACCTGCCCACGCTCGGGCGCCTCGCCGTACCCGACGGCGAGGCCGTGGTCACCGGGCGTCCGGACGGCTTCGAGGTGCGGACGTCCGACGGCTCGGTGCTCACGGTGCTGGACGAACCGCTGCGGCGGGTGCGGCTGGCCGGCGGCTGGACGGTCGCGCTGGAGGACACCGACCCGTTGCGCGACAGCCACGACCATCCGGTGTCCGGCCGCCTCTCGGACGGCGAACTGCTCGACTGGACGGGCGCGTTGCGCGAGGCCTGGGAGCTGCTCGGGCGGGACCTGCCCGGCTACGCGGAGGGCATCCGGGCCGGCCTGGCGGCGGTCACCCCGCTGCGGCCGGGCCCCACCGGCCGGGACGTCAGCTCGGCGGCCCGGCAGGCGTACGGCGCGGTCGCCATCGCCCGGCCGGCCACCGCGCCGACCCTCGCGCTGTTGCTCGCCCACGAGTTCCAGCACGTCAAGCTCGGCGCGGTGCTCGACCTGGTGGACCTGTACGACCGCGCCGACACCACCCTGTACTTCGCGCCCTGGCGGCCCGATCCCCGGCCGTTCGAAGGGCTGCTCCAGGGCACGTACGCCCACCTGGCCGTCACCGAGTACTGGGGCACCCGCACCCTCGCGTACGACGGGCTGCCGGGCGGGGCCGCCGACCGGGCGCGCGAACAGTTCGCGCTCTGGCGGCGGTACACCGCCGAGGCCGTGGAGCGGCTGGCCGCGTCCGGGGCCCTGACCGGGACCGGCACACGCTTCGCCGACGGCATGCGCGCCACCGTGGCACCCTGGCTCGCCCTGGCGCTGCCCGCCGCCGCCGAGCAGGCGGCCGACCGGGTGCGGCGGGAGCGGGCCGGGGTCTGACCCGTCCATCCGCCGCCTTCACCCCCGGGGAGACGCCATCCGTACCGAAGCCCTTGCCACCGAAGCCCTCCCCACCGAAGCTCTGGTCCGCGCCCTCAGCGACCTCGGGGTCCGCCCGGGTGAGGTCCTGCACGTCCAGGCGTCCCTGCGCACCCTCGGGCCGGTGCCCGGCGGGGCGGCGGCCGTGGTCGAGGCGCTGCGCGAAGTCCTGGGCCCCGAGGGCACCTTGGTCGCCTACACCGCCACGCCCGAGAACTCCGCCAGCTCCCGGCTGTACCAGTCGGTCACCGCCGGGCTCTCGCCGGCGGAGATCGACGAGTACCAGGCCCGGATGCCCCGCTTCGACCCGGCCCGGACCCCGGCCTCACCCACCGTCGGGGCGCTGTCGGAGGCGATCCGCACGTGCCCGGGCGCGTTGCGCAGCCGCCACCCGCAGACCTCCTGGGCGGCTGTGGGCCGGCGCGCTCGCGCGGTCACCGCCCACCACCCGCTGACCTCCCACCTCGGCCCGGAGTCGCCGCTCGGGCGGCTCTACGACCTGGACGCCCGGGTGCTGATGCTCGGCGTCCCGATGGACCGCTTCACCGCCTTCCACCTGGCCGACCTCCGGATGCCCGACGTGGCCGAGCGGGAGTACCGCTGCGTCGGCGAGGACGGCTGGGCCGCCTTCCGGGCTCCGCACCTGGACGACCTCCACTTCGGTCCGCTCGGCGCCGAGGTCCTGCGGACGGCGCGTGGTATCAGCACCGGGCGGGTCGGCGCGGCGGCCGAGTGCCGGCTGGTGCCGGTCCGGGAGGCCGTCGACCTCGCGGAGGGCATCCTGCGGCGCGGGCGGGCCTGAAGCCCGCCCGGCCGCCCAGCCTCGCTCTCATCCGATGCGCGAGAAGTCGGCCGGGCCGACTTCTCGCGCGGTACTACGCCTGGGCGTGGGCCTGGATCAGGCCGAACCTGCCGCTGGTCCGCCACGGCTCCCCGGTGGCGTCCAGTCCGGCGAGCACGGGTGCGTCCAGGCCGACGATGACGTCGGATTTCAGCGTGCGCAGGGCCGCCACCGGGGACGGGAAGTGGCCGGCTCGCTCGGCGAACGGGGTGGTGGCGTCCCAGAGTTGGTCCCCGACGAGGCGGCGGTAGTTGAGGTCGCCCTTGGTGATCGTCAGGGTGGCGTCGGAGAGTTCGTTCCTGAGGTCGGCGGGCATGTCGTGGAACGGCAGTGGGGCGCAGAAGAACGGGTGGGTGCGGACCGTGAGGGTGCCGGTGTTCATCGCGTGCCAGAGCCTGCGGCCGATCAGTTCGGCCTCCCGGGCCGGGGCGCGGCGGAGCCGGTGGACGGTCGCGAGGACGTCCGCCGTGGTCGCGTCCGAGACGTAGTAGGGGGAGGGCTTGACGTAGAGGACGACCTCGGCGGCGAGTCCGCTCGTGAGGAGATGGTCGATCAGGACGAGGTCGGGCAGCAGTTCCCGGCCGGCGTTGTCCGCGATGACGTAGACCTTCGGGTCGCGGGCGGTGGTGAGGGTGGTCCACAGGAGCGGGCTGTCGTCGGCGATCAGGGCGGGGACCGGGGCGTCGGCAGTGGATGCGGTGATCCGGAAGCTGAGGTCCGCCCGGTTGCCCCAGAGCGCCGAGGACAGGAGGACCTCGCCCCGCTTCTCGGTGGACAGGGCGGGCAGCTCGTCGAGGGCCGCCAGCTCTTCGTCGACGGCGGGGCCGGCGAGTTCGGCGTCCTTGAAGGGCGCGAACGGGTCGATGCCCTGCCAGGCCCCGGGCCGGAAGTAGCCGGTGGCTTCGAGCAGCCTGCGGTAGAAGTAGCTCTCGGCCCAGAGGAAGGGGGCCTCGCCCCACGGTCGTCCGAACATGCCCTCGCCCCATTCCAGCCACTGCTGGTGGTCGTGGGCGCAGGTGCCGAGCGGCTCCAGCACGCCGCTGGTGCTCTCGGCGAGGAGGGCTTCGATCGCGGCCCGCTGGGCGGGCCGGTACGGCAGTGCGTCGAGCACCTGCCGGACGAGCTTCGGGTGCCGCTCGTGGAAGACGTCCCGGGCGAAGGTGCCGGGGGTGCCGCTCAGGATCACGGGTGCGGTGGGCATGCTCAGGTTCGTCCTTCTCCTCGTCGGCTGTCGGCGGGCTCCGCCACATGATCCATGGTCTGCCCGTGACGGAGCCGCACCGACGCCGGGCCGGCCTCCGCGTCGACGCGGACCCCGGTGGGAAAGTCGAAGTGGCCGGCCTCGGAGTGGTGGAGGCAGGCGTGGAGTTCGCGCTGGGGGTTTCGTAGATTCGCCTGGTGACCTACGACATCATGCTGGTACGGGTGGAGCCTGGACTCACGGTTCAGGAGACGCTGGATCGCCTCAACGCCGGTTTTGATCCTGACGCCGAGATACCGCTGCTTCGCCTCACCGACGCGCAACGGGTCGAGTGGGAGCGGATCCTGGACCGGGTCTCGCGGGACGTCGGAGCTGTCGAGTCCGAGGAGTACCTGTACAGCCTGACCCTTGAGACGGTCGGGCCGCCGGGGCGTGTGCAGCTCGACTACTACGGGGACACGGCCGGCATCGAGGTCGCTTACCGCCACTCGGGGGCGGCGGCGTTGGAGGTGATGGAGCTGGCCTACCGCATCGCTCGCATCGTCGAGGAGGAGAGCGGACTGACCGGTTACGACTTCGAGGTGGACCAGCCCACACGGACCGGCGACCCCGGCAAGGCCGCCGTCCGGCTGAGCGACGTGTCCGAGTGGGCACAGCGGCGCTTGAGTTAGCGGAGCCCGAAGTGGTCGAAGTCGCCGGCCTTGGCGGCGCGGAGCCAGGCCCGGAGGGTGGGGCGGGTGGTGGTGACGATGTGGGTGGGGTCGTCGGACTCGCGGATGTGAACCAGCTCGTCGGCGGAAGCGATCTCGACGCAGTTGGCCTGGTCGCTACTGAAGCTGGACTTCTGCCAGTTGAGCTGGTGCATGACTATCTTCCCTGGACCTTGTAGCGGATGTGCTGGATCAAGCCCAACGAGTCTCGATGGGCGGGCGATGATGAGGATGTCGCCGCAGAGAGGGGCGGAAGAGCCAAGCCCCTGAGTCGGTCGAACTTCCGGTCAAATGTTGTCACGACCTCCGGGTCTCCAATGAAGTTGGATCCATGTGGATGTTCGAGCAGCACCGTTCCAAGGCGAGCGTGCATACCTCGGATGAGTAGGAAGGGCGTGTCGTTCGACGCGAATGCGGTGCAGTCGAACGGAAGGATCTGGATCGACACGTTGGGCAACCTGCTCATCTCGATCAGATGGTTCAGCTGGTCCCACATGACCGCCGCGCCTCCGTACATCATGTGCAAGGCGGCCTCATGGATCACGGCACGGTATGTAGGGGCGTCCTTGCCCGTCAGGACCTTGTGCCGTTCGTGGCGGAACTCGACCTTCTTCTCGGTGTACCCCTGGATGACCTCGCTGTAGGCCTTGGTCTGTAGGAGGCCGGGAATCAGCAAGGATTCGTAGTTGTCCAAGCCCGTTGCCCGCGCTTCCGCCTCGGCCAGGTCGAGTGAGCTTCGTGTGACGTGAGTCTTGAACTCGGTCCACCAGCCCTTGCCTGAGCTCTCGCACATGGCGGCGAGGCCGGCCCGGTAGCCGGAGTCCGTCACGTCGCACAGGTCGAGCCAGGTGTTCAGCCGAGGAAGGTTTAGGCCCATCCTGCCGGACTCGATGTGGCTGATGGCAGGGCCCTTCACCCCGATCGCCTGTCCGATCTCCAGCGCCGAGCGGCCGGTGGCATCGCGTGCCCTGCGAAGTTCCTCGCCCAACCGGCGCTGACGCTCGCTGATCCCATTTCCGAATGCCATGGGCGTACCTTCCTCGCAGATCGTCACCTACGGACAGTTTAGGTGTGACTCCGGAGAGTGTTGCCAACTTTGCTGAGAATACCCTAAAGTTTCACTGCACCGCTCGCCGGATGGGGCGTCAGGCTCCTCCGTGTGTAGCTCATTTGAGCTGATGGGAGAATCCCCATGTGTAACCCCCACCTCAACTCCCCCTCCCTTACCGTGTCCCGTGAGGTGTTGCGCGACGCGATGTTGCGCGCCGGGTACGCGAACTCCTCGATCGGGGACGCCGAACTCGCCCTGATCGAACTGGTGGTGAACGCCTGGCGGCACGGGATGACGCCCTCGCCCGTCGTCACCGTCGTCTACGCCGACAAGATCCTCCGCGTCACCGTCGCGGACCGCAGCCCGGAACTGCCTCAGTGTCAGGACATCAACACCCAGGCCGAGTCGGGGCGTGGGCTCCAGCTGGTGGAAGGCCTCACGCACCGCTGGGGTGCCGAGCCGCAGAAGCTCGGCAAGCGGGTCTGGTTCGAGCTGGACTGCGTCGCGTGAGCGCCATCCGCCCCATCCACCCGCGCGATCCCGCGATTCGCCACCTCACCGGCCGCGATCTCACCCAGCTGATCGTGGAACTCCGTACCGAGGGTCGTGAATTGGGCCTTCTCTGGCCCTCCGCCAAGCCGGGTGAGACGGTCCTGAACGGTCAGATCCTCGTCTCCCTCGGCAGCGTTCCGGCCAGCACTTTGATCAACCTCCTCTCGCTCGTCCGCGAGTTCAGGCGCGGCCGGCCGTAGGGCGCACGCGGGCCCCGCCCGGCCGGGGCGGGGCCCGCGCCCGTTCCTCACGTCGTGAAGCCGCCGGCGAGGATGTCGAGCCGGGCGAGCAGGGCGTCGGCGAGTGGGTAGCGGGCGTCGGCGGCGAGCCAGCGGCTCAGGGCCGTGATGTAGCTGTCGAACACCAGATCCGCCACTGCGCAGGGGTTCAATTCCAGCCGGATCTCGCCCCGTTCGTGCCCTCTGATCGCGGCGGCGATGAACGCCTGGGGTGCCGTGGTGCCCAGTGCGAACGCCGTGTGGAGCACTCCGCTGTCGTGCAGTTCCCTGGCCAGCGCGTACTCCCGCTCGTTGAGGCGTGCGAGGGCGTGCAGGGCGTCGGCGAGCGACTCGATGGCCGACGCGTGCGGGTCCCCCTGTCGGTCCAGGGCCTCGTGCCGCTGATGGGCCCAGGCCGTGACGAAGTCCTCCTTGCGGCGGAAGTGGTTGAACGCCGTCTGGCGCCCCACGTTGGCGCGTTCGGCGATGTGGTCGTACGTGGTGGCCGCGTATCCCTGGGCGGCGAACAGTTGGAGTGCCGCCGTGAGCAGCCGTTCCCGGGTTGCGGTACGGCGCTGGTCATGTCGGTTCGTCAGGGTCACCAGAAAAGTATACTTGAATCCATAGATGAACTGGAGTACATCTAAAGCATCCAGTCCACCTAGCGAGGAGACCGAGCCATGGTCGTCCCGTACACCCTCGGCCTGCACGAGATCGCCGCCGACACCTACGCCTACCTCCAGCCGAACGGCTCCTGGGGGCTCAGCAACGCCGGGTTGATCGTCTCCGGTGACGAGGCGCTGCTCGTCGACACCCTGTTCACCGTCCCGCAGACCCGGGAACTGCTCGACGCCGTCGCGAACGCCCTGCCCGGCGTCGCCATCGACACCCTGGTCAACAGCCACAGCGACGGCGACCACTGGTGGGGCAACCAGCTGCTGTCCGGCGCCACGATCATCGCCTCCGAGGCCGCCGCGATCGACATGAGGCGCGACCACCTCCACGAACTCATCGCCGCCCCCGGGGACTTGCCGCTCCCACGGGTCGTCCGGGAGATGCGCGAGGTCTTCGACTTCGCCGGCATCGCGCCCACTCTGCCGGACCGGACCTTCAGCGGCGAACTGGAGGTCCCCGTCGGGCGGCGCACCGTCCGGCTGATCGAGGTCGGCCCCGCCCACACCCACGGTGACGTCCTGGTCCACGTGCCCGACGCCGGCGTGCTGTTCGCCGGGGACATCCTGTTCATCGGCGGCCACCCGGTGGTCCACAGCGGACCGGTGGAGCGCTGGCTCGCCGCCTGCGACCTGATCCTCGGCCTGGACGTGGAGACGATCGTTCCCGGGCACGGCCCGGTCGTCGGCAAGGCCGAGGTCCGCACCTTCCGCGGCTACCTGGAGCGGGTCCTCGACCACGCCACGCGCTCCCACCGGGCGGGCGTCCCGGTGCTGCGGGCCGCGCGGGAGATGGACCTGGACGGGTTCGAGGACTGGATCGACCACGAACGGCTGCTGCTCAACATCGGTGCCGTGTACCGGGAGCTGAACGGCGACGGGACCCCGGTCGAGCAGGAACTGCTGGTCGGGATGGAGGAGTTCACCGCCGAGGACCCGCGCCCCGCGTGCCCGACCCCCCGGCTGGCGCCGCGGTCCGCCGCCGAGCTCGCCGCCCTCGCCGGGCGGCTGGAGGGCCCCGCGGCCGGGCTGGTCGCCGGTGGCGCCGGCCCGCTGGCGGGACGCCCGGTGCTCAACGTCCTGGCCACCATCGGCCACCACCCCGACCTGCTGGTCGCCCTGGTGCCCCTGCTCGCCCAGCTCAACCAGGGCCTGCTGCCCTTCCGCGAGCGCGAACTGACGATCCTGCGCACCGCGCACCGCACCGGCTCGGTGTACGAGTGGGAGCACCACGCACGCCTCGCCGTCGTGGCCGGGATGACCGAGCCCGAGATCGCCCGCGTTCCGGCCGGCCCGGACCACCCCGACTGGTCGGAGGCCGACCGCACGCTGCTGCGGGCCGTCGACGAGCTGCACGACGGGCACGCGCTCGCCCCGGCCACCTGGCAGGCGCTGTCCGGCCGGTACCCGGCGCCGGAACTGCTGGAACTCCTGGCGCTGGTCGGGACGTACGGGATGGTCGCCGGCATCGTCAACTCCTGCCGGGTGCCGCTGGACGGCTGGCTGAGCGAGGTGGGCGCCTAGGCGAACCACCCCGGGAAGTCGGACGGGCCGACCTCCCGGGGTGGCCGGAGAGCTGTGTGGACACGGTGGAACCGCTCGACCGTAGGGGGGACGGCCGGGCGGTTCCGGTCCGGGGGACCTCAGGATTCCGCGATCAGGGCTCCCTGGTCAGGACTTCCTGGTCAGGACTCCGCGATCAGGACTTCGTGGTCCCGGCCCGTCCGGCTCAGAGGCCGACGAAGTGGTCGAACTCGCCCGCCTTGGCGCCGAGGACCCAGGCGTTGAACTTGACGCGGGTGGTGGTGACGATGCGGGTGGGGTCGTTCGACTGCCGGATGTAGACGGAGTCGCCCTCGGAGGCGATCTCGATCCACTCGTCCTTGTCGTAGCTGGTGCTGGACCTCTGCCAGTCGAGGTGGTCCACGGATGTCCTCCCGGTGGTGCGCGGCGGCCGGAACGAGGGTACTGCTCCCAGTGCACGGGTGGCATCATCGTTTCGGTCATGTCAATTCGTGCGAGACGTTGTGCTATTCCATTGGGGTGTCAGTCGTTCCTACACTGAAGCCCCGCCGCACGGGGGCTGCGGGAGGCAGGTTGCCGACGGGCCCGGGGGAGGCGCGTGTGACTGACCGGGGCTGGGACGAGGACGAAGCCCGGCCGTACTTCTTCCTCTCCTACGCGCACACCCCCAAGGCCGGCGCGCGGGGCGCGAGCGATCCGAACCACTGGGTCAGGCAGCTGTACCGGGACCTCTGCGAGGCGGTGCTCCAGCTCACCACCGTCCCGGACGGGGTGGCGGTCGGCTTCATGGACGAGTCCATGCACCAGGGCGAGTTGTGGGCCGAACGACTGTCCGACGAGTTGGCGACGTGCCGGGTCTTCGTACCCCTGTACTCCCCGAGGTACTTCAACAGCGTTCCGTGCGGCCAGGAATGGCACGCCTTCACCCGCCGACCGGTCTACCCGGCCAACCTCGACTACGAGCGCACCAGTGGCATCGTCCCGGTGCTGTGGGCCCCGATGAGCCGCTACCGGCTGCCGGACGTGGCCAGTGAACTCCAGTTCAACCACACGAGTTTCGGGCCCGAGTACGCCGCCGAGGGCCTGTACGCGCTGATGAAGCTCAGCTACTTCCGCGCCGCCTACGAGCTGGCCGTGCACCGGCTGGCGGCCCGGATCGTGCAGGTCGCCGAGGAGACGGTGATCCCGATCGGGCGGCGACGGCTGGAGTTCAACACCCTGCCGAGCGCCTTCAACGTCACCGCCCCGACCAAGCAGCTGAGGATCTCCGTACTCGCCTACCACCAGGGCGAGCTGCCCGACGACCGCAGTCCCGACTACTACGGCGAGCGACGGGTCGACTGGCACCCGTACCGGCCGGCCGGCTCGCCCATCGCCCAGCACGCGGTGCGACTGGCACGGCAGTTGGGGTTCCAGCCGACCGTGCACGAGTTCGATGACGAGGTCGAGTCGATCATCGACGGACATGCCGAGGCCCCCGGACTTCTGCTGCTCGACCGGTGGGCGCTGCGCGACCCGCGCCGGCGCGAACTGGTCCGGCGCTTCGACCGCTCGGACGCCGCCTGGGTGAGCATCCTGGAGCCGTTCAACGGCGACGACCCGGAGTGCGTCGCATACGCGGAAGAACTGGGGGGGTTGAGCGACGAGGCACTGCGCATCACCCGGCGGGCCAGCCGCCCGAGCTTCCTCGGCGCGACCGGCCCGACCGGGCTGAACGCGCTGGAGGACTTCGACGACGCGCTGCCCCGGGCCGCGATGAAGGCCAAGTACGCCTTCGAGGGGCGCGCTCGGGGGGAACCTGAGGAACCCCCTGTGCCCCGACCGAGCCTGCGGGACGCGTTCCGGCGCGGCGGAGGCGGGTACGGACCGGACGGGTCCCCGGTGGACCCCTTCGACGACGATCAGGGGCGCGACCGGGAGCACCCCCAAGGACAGCACCGGGAACACGACCGGGAACACGACCGGGAACACGACCGGGAACACGACCGAGGAAACGACCGAGGAAACGGCCGGGGAAACGGCCGGGGAAACGACCGAGGACCGGGCGGCAGCAACCGCGACGGCCGCACCACCCGATGGGAGGACGAGGACCGCGATGAGTGAGAACCGCACCAGGAACCTCCGCCTCGGCGGCATCACCCCCGCCGAGGTGGTCGCCCAGCGGGAGGCCGAGCGGCGGGCCGCGGAGCAGGACCGCAACGGCCGGATCATCACCTTCTACTCGTACAAGGGCGGCACCGGCCGCACCATGGCGCTGGCCAACACCGCCTGGATCCTGGCCGCCAACGGCTTCCGGGTGCTCACCGTCGACTGGGACCTGGAGGCGCCGGGCCTGGCCAAGTTCTTCCACCCGTTCCTCGATCCGGCCTCGCTCGCCGGCACCACCGGGATGATGGACCTGATCGCCGAGTACCGGGAGGAGGCGCTGCGGCCCGTCGAGCACGCCGAGGGCTGGCACCTCGACTTCGCCCGGGTGCACCCGCACGCGCTCTCGCTCACCTGGCCGTACTTCCCGTCCACCGGCAGCCTCGACTTCCTCTCCGCGGGCCAGTTCAACCGCGACTACTCCGAGGCCGTCACCCACCTGGACTGGGACATCTTCTACGACCGGTTCGACGGCGGGCAGTTCTTCGACGCCCTCAAGGCCGACATGGCCAAGCGCTACGACTACGTGCTGATCGACTCCCGCACCGGCCTGTCCGACATCGCCGAGATCTGCACCGTCCAGATGCCCGACGACCTGGTGGTCTGCTTCACCCTGAGCGACCAGTCCATCGACGGCGCCTCCCGGATCGCCCAGCACATCCACGACCGCTACCGCGAGCGCGGCATCCGCATCCTGCCCGTCCCGATGCGCATCGACGAGGGCGAGAAGGAGAAGGCGGACGCCGGCCGGGCCCTCGCCCGGGTCCGCTTCGACGGGCTGCCGGTCGGTCTGGCTGGTGAGGAACTCGCCCAGTACTGGGGTTCGGTGGAGATCCCGTACCGGCCGTTCTACGCCTACGAGGAGATCCTCGCCACCTTCGGCGACCAGACCGGCACCCCCACCTCGATGCTGGCCGCCTGCGAGCGGCTCACCTCGATGCTCACCGACGGACGGGCCCCCGGCCTGCCGCCGATGGACGAGGAGCTGCGGCTGCGCTACGTGGACGCGTTCACCCGCCGCCGCCCGTCCGTCCCCGCCGACCTCTACCTCTCCTACGTCCCCGAGGACCGGATGTGGGCGGACTGGATAGAGTCCGTCCTGACCCTGGCCGGCTTCCGGGTGCTGCCGCGCGACCTCAGCGCCGGCACCGACCCGCGCGAGGAGACCGAGCGCGGCATCGACTCCGCGTACCGGACGGTCGCGGTGCTCTCGCCCGCCTACCAGCGCTCCCCGCAGGCCCGGGCGCTGTGGGAGTCGGTGGTCAGCTCCGACCCCTCCGGCACCCGGCGCCAGCTGCTGCCCGTCCGGGTCGGCGACGTGCGGCTCACCGCTCCGTTCAGCAACCGCAACCCGGTCGACCTGGTCGGCCGCGACGAGGCGCAGTCGGTCCAGAGCCTGCTGCGCGCGCTCGGCCGCGGCGACGCGCCGCTCGCGGAGGCGCCCAGCGGCGGGCCGCGCTTCCCCGGCAGCAAGCCCTCGGTGTGGGACGTCCCGCCGCGCAACCCCTCCTTCACCGGTCGCGCCGCCGTCCTGGAACAGCTGCGCAACCAGCTGCGCGGCGGCATGGCGGCCGTGCTGCCCACCCCGCAGACCCTGTACGGGCTCGGCGGCGTCGGCAAGACCCAGGTGGCGCTGGAGTACGCCCACCGCTTCATGTCCGACTACGACCTGGTCTGGTGGATCGACGCCGAGCAGACCGAGCTGGTCGCCCCGGCGCTCGCCGAACTCGCCCGCCGGCTGGGACTGCGGGTCGGCGACTCGGTCTCCGAGGCCGCCGAGGCCGCCCGGGAGGCGCTGCGCCGCGGCATGCCCACCTCGCGCTGGCTGCTGATCTTCGACAACGCCGACGAGCCCGCCGAGATCCGCCGGTTCTTCCCCGGCGGCTCCGGCCACATCCTGGTCACCTCCCGCAACCAGGCCTGGACCGGGCACGCCGAGGCGCTCGAAGTCGACGTCTTCACCCGCGGCGAGAGCGTCGAGCACCTGTGCCGGCGCGCCCGCAGCCTCTCCCGCCCGGACGCCGACCGGGTCGCCGAGGCGGTCGGCGACCTGCCGCTCGCCGTCGAGGTGGCCGCCGCCTGGCTGGACACCACCGGCACCCCGGTGGAGACCTACGTCGCCCAGCTTCAGGCCGAGGCCGCCCGGGCACTGGCCGTCGGCCGCCCGGCCGACTACCCGACCCCGGTCGCCGCGACCTGGAACGTGTCGATCGGCCGGCTGCGCCAGCAGTCCCCGGCGGCCGTCCGGCTGCTCCAGCTGTGCGCGTTCTTCGCGCCCGAGCCGATCTCGATGAACCTCTTCTACAGCGACCAGATGATCCGGGCGCTGGTGAAGTTCGACGCCGACCTCAGCGACAAGTTCATGCTGGGCAAGGTGATCCAGGCGATCGGCCGGTACGCGCTGGCCAAGGTCGACGCCGGCAGCAACAGCTTCCAGGTGCACCGGCTCGTCCAGGCGGTGATCCGGGCCGGGATGACCGCCGACGACCAGGAGATCGCCGTCCACGAGGTGCACCGCATCCTCACCGGCGCCCGGCCCGTCCTCGGCGACACCGATGACCCGGCCAACTGGCCCGCCTTCGACGAGATCTGGCCGCACCTGTCGCCCTCCAAGGCGCACAACTGCGACGAGGCGGACACCCGCCAGCTGCTCATCGACCGGGTCCGCTACCTGTGGAAGCGCGGCGAACTCGACCGCGCCCGCGACCTCGGCCACGCGCTGGACGCGGAGTGGACCGGAAAGCTCGGCGAGAACGACCGGCAGACCCTGCTGCTGCGCTTCCAGCTTGCCAACGTGCTGCGCTCCCAGGGCAATTACGCCGAGGCGATGGCCCTGGACGAGGACACCGTGGAGCGCCAGCGGGCCCTGCTCGGCGAGTACCACCCGTACACCCTGATGACCGCCGGCTCGCTCGGCGCCGACCGCCGGGCCCTCGGCCGGTTCCAGGCCGCGCTCGACCTCGACCGCGAAATCCTCGACCAGTTCCGCGAGTTGTTCGGCGACGACAACCCGCGCACGCTCTCCATGGCGAACAACCTGGCGATCGACTACCGGCTGGTCGGCGACAGCGAGGCGGCCCGGGAGCTGGACCAGGAGACCCTCGACCGGCGCACCGCGGTGCTCGGCCCCAAGCACCCCTACACCCTGTCCACCAAGTCCAACCTGGCCCGCGACCTGCGCGAACTCGGCGACTACCGCGGCTCGGTGGACCTGCTCCAGGAGGTCACCTCCGACCTCGGCGACGTGCTCGACCCGGACCTGCCGGAGAACCTGCGCAACGCCAAGTCGCTGGCCGTCTCGCTGCGCCGGATCGGCCAGCTCGCCGAGGCCCGCCGGATCACCAAGGAGACCTACGAGCGGTACCTGGAGCGCTACGGCGCCGACGCCCCCGACGCGCTCGCCTGCGCGCTCAACCTGGCCGCCGACCACAGCGCCTCCGGCGACAAGGAGGCCGCCCGCGACCTCTGCTCCACCGTCTTCGAGGGCCACCGGCGGCTGTTCGGCGACGAGCACCCCTTCACCCTGGCCTGCGCCAACAACCTCGGCATCTACCTGCGGGGCAGCGGCGACGTCCAGGGCGCCATCGAACGCGGCCGGCTCACCGTCGACGGGCTGACCCGCTCGGTCGGGGCGGCGCACCCGTACACCCTCAACGCGATGATCAACCTGGCCAACGCCTACGGCGACGACGGGCAGACCGACCGTGCCGAACGGCTCGGCCGGGCCGCGCACCAGGGGCTGTGCGAGCGCTACAACGCGCAGCACCCGGACGCGGTGGCCTGCGAGGCCAACCTGGCGATCACCCTGCGGTCCGGCGGGAAGCACACCCAGGCGGCGGAGCTGCGGGCGCGGTCGATCGCCGAGCTGATCCGGCAGTTCGGCGAGGAACACCCCAACACGGTCTCGGCGCGCGGCTGGAAGCGGATCAACCGGGACCTGGAGCCGCAGCCGGTCTGACGGGAGAGGTGGCGGGGCGGCGCGCTCCCGGTGCGGGGCGCGCTTCGGGGACGGGGCGCGCTTCCGGTGCGGGGCGCGCTTCGGGGCCGGGGCGCGCTCCCCGCCGGGGGTACGCTGCGGGACCATGAGCACCCCGCCCCCGGTCCTGGTCACCCGGCGCCTCGCCCCCGGCGTCATCGAGCGCCTCACCGCGCACCACGCCGCCACCTGCCACGACTCCGACCTGGCGATGGACCGGGCCGAGCTGCTGGCCGCCGTCCGCGGCCGACGGGCCGTGATCACCACCCTGGACGACCGGGTGGACGCCGAGTTCCTCGACGCGGCCGGACCGGAGCTGGCCGTGGTCGCCAACCACGCCGTCGGCTACCACAACGTGGACGTGGCCGCCTGCGCCGAGCGCGGCGTGCCGGTCACCAACACCCCCGGCGTGCTCACCACCGCGACCGCCGACATGGCCTGGGCGCTGCTGCTGGCCGCCACCCGCCGGCTCGGCGAGGGCGAACGGCTGCTGCGCTCCGGCACGCCCTGGACCTGGGCGCCGAACTTCCTGCTCGGCCTGGAGCTGTCCGGCACCCCGCTGGGCGTGCTCGGGATGGGCCGGATCGGACAGGCGGTGGCCCGCCGGGCCCGCGCCTTCGACATGCCGGTCGGCTACCACAACCGCCGGGCCCTGCCGCCCGAGCAGGCCGAGGGCGCCGACTGGAAGCCGCTGGAGGAACTGCTCGCCACCTCCACCGTGCTGGTCGTCACCTGCCCGCTCACCGCCGAGACCCGGCACCTGCTGGACGCCCGCCGGCTCGCCCTGCTGCCGCCCGGCGCGGTGGTGGTCAGCATGACCGCCGGCGTGGTGGACGAGCAGGCGCTGGCCGCGGCGCTGGAGTCCGGCGCGCTGTTCGCCGCGGCCGTGGACAACTTCGAGCACGAGCCGGCCGTCCCGTCCGCGCTGCTCGCCCAGGAGCGCGCGGTGCTCGCCCCGCACCTGGGCAGCGCCACCGTCCGCACCCGGCAGGCGATGGGCGGCCTGGCGGTGGACAACGTGCTGGCGGTGCTGGGCGGTTCGGCGCCCCTGACGCCGGTGACGGCCTGAGCCGAGGGGGCGCCGCGCCCCCTCGGC